>JAZUSV010000192.1:0-7819 GCA_045606885.1 Candidatus Gastranaerophilales bacterium
TCCAATTTTATTGTTCAAGCTCTACAAAACAAAGATATTACCGTATATGGCGACGGTAAGCAATCTCGTTCATATTGCTATGTTGACGATTTAATTGATGGTTTAATTAAATTGATGAATTCAAATATAACCACCCCAACAAACCTTGGAAACGACGAAGAATACACGATTTTAAAAACCGCAGAACTAATAATTCAAAAAACAAATTCAAAATCTAAACTAATATTCAAAGAGCTACCGCAAGATGACCCAATTAAAAGAAAACCAGACCTTACAAAAGCAAAAAAAGAACTAAATTGGGAGCCAAAAATTAAATTAGACGAAGGGTTAAATAAAACCATTGCATATTTTAAGGAGATTATATAAATGAAAATATGCATAATAGGGACAGGATACGTTGGATTAAGTGCAGGTGTAAGTCTAGCTCACATTGGTCATGAAGTTGTTTGTATTGATAGCAACGCAGAAAAAATCAACAACCTTAAAAGAGGCATAATTCCAATTTTTGAACCAAAAATGGCTGATTTAATCAATGCAAACAAAGATAAAATTAGTTTTTCAACAAACTTAAGTGAAGTTACAGAAGATTTTGACGTGTACTATATCGCTGTTGGAACACCAACAATAGATAACAAAGTTGATACTTCACAAGTTATCAAAACAGCGCAAGAAATAGTTGAAAACATAAAGAAATACACTGTAATAATCAATAAATCAACCGTTCCAATTGGCTTTAATAAAGAACTTAAAAAATCTCTGCAAAATAAAACAAATATCGAATTTGACATTGTTTCAAATCCTGAATTTTTAAAACAAGGTAGCGCAATTGACGATTTTTTAAACCCAGAAAGAATAGTTATTGGCTCAAGCTCAAAAAAAGCAATTGAACTTGTTGAAAAAATATATGCACCAATAATTAAAGAAAAAAATCAATTAATTATAACTGATGAAAATTCCGCAGAACTTTCTAAATATGCTTGCAATTCATTTTTAGCTTTAAAAATTTCATATATGAATGAAATAGCCAAATTATGCGAAAAAACCGGCGCTGATATTGAAAATATAAAAAAAGTTATGGCAAGCGATTCAAGAATTGGTGCTAAATTTTTAAATGCAGGGCTTGGTTTTGGCGGAAGTTGTTTTCCAAAAGACACCAAAGCAATTGTAAGTATTGCGAAAGAAAATAATGCCGAATTAAAAACAATTGAAAGCACAATTCAAATAAATTCAGCTCAAATTGATTATTTTATTCAAAAAATTCTTGCTTTTTACAATAACGACATCAAAAACAAAACATTTGCTCTTTGGGGTATAGCCTTTAAGCCAAACACAAATGACACAAGAGAAGCTCCTTCGCTAAAACTAATTGAAAAACTAAAGCTTTTAGGGGCAAACATTATTGCTTATGATTCAAAAGCAAAGACTGAATTAATTGAACAAAAAGCTAATATTGAAGATACTATTCAAAACGCAAATGCTTTAATAATAGCGACAGAATGGGACGAATTTAAAAATTTTGACCTTAAAAAATTAACAAAATTAAAAGATAGAGTTATTTTTGACGGCAGAAATATTTATATCAATAAAAATCTTAAAGAATATGACTTAAAATATATATGTATAGGTAAAAATGAACAATAACATTAAAACAATCTGCGTTTTTGCAAGCGCATCAGATAACATTGACCAAATTTATTTCAAAGCAGCTCACGAACTTGGCGCACAAATCGCACAAAATCACTATGATTTAATTTACGGCGGTTCAAATCTTGGGCTAATGGGCGAGGTTACAAATTCTGCAAGACTTAGAGGAAGCGAAATTATAGGGGTAATGCCTGAAAAATTATACAATTTAGGAATTAACCCTGGTGAATGCTCAAGATTTATTCTCACCAAAGGAATGAGGGAAAGAAAAGCAAAAATGGACGAGCTTTCGCAAGCTTTAATTGCTCTTTCTGGTGGTTTTGGAACATTAGAAGAATTAAGCGAAATGATTGTTCAAAAGCAACTTGGATACAACAACAAGCCAATAGTTTTATTGAACACAAACGGTTTTTATGATAACTTGGTAAAATTTTTTGATGACATTATAAATCAAAACTTTGCACCAAAAATATCAAAAGAAATGTATTTTGTTGCAAAAACACCAAAAGTGGCACTTGAATATATAAATAATTATGATTTTACAAATAATAATTATTTAGACGCTAAAATTGGTTCAAAAATCAACCATTAGTATAATTACAAAATCAAAAAATTGTTGCATACTATAAACGTAAAGGATGACTTGGGAAATATGCTGGATAAAATATTAGCAAACAATTCAGAAATAATTGATCAAAGTCAAAGCTTGGATAGAATTAGAGGACTTGGCGCAACCAATCCTTTTGAAGAAAGCAGAAGTAATTTCTTCATTGATGAATCAAGCATATCTACTGCTGCGCTTGAAAAATATCAAAGAGAAAATGACATTAAAACTTTCAGTGAAATCTTGTATCAAACAGACCAAAAAGCTGCAAATGATTTAGTATTGCAACAAGCTTTTGAAGGTTTGTTTTCGATTGATGACACAGATTTCTTATCCGAACTTTTAGACAATGAAGAATTTTTAAATGATATTGCATAAAATTTTTGAAAAAATCAAAAAATATTATCACTTAAAAATCCTAAAAAAAAGATACTACCGCTTTGGGAAATGCGCCCAATGCGGATGTTGTTGTGAAAATATTTACGTTAGACACAATGGAAAAGTTATTTTAGACGAAGAAGAATTTAAAAACATACAAAAAACAGATAACTATAGCTTTTACAAGCACATCACAATAATTGGTAAAGATGATTTTGGCTTGATTTTTTCGTGCGACAAATTTGATAAAACAAACAGATTATGCACCGACCACAAAAACCGTCCTTCAATTTGCAGAAATTACCCAAGCGAAGAAATTTTTTCATTTGGTGCTCAATTACAAGACAAATGCGGTTTTTATTTTGAACCTATTGAAAAATTTGACGAAGTTTTCAATAAAATATCAAAACTGCCTGTTAAAAAGTTTGAACAAGTGGACTAAAAAGTATAAAGTCTGTCGTTAAATTTCAAAGCTTGCATTGAAAGCTCAACATCATGCACTCTAACGTATTCAATATCATTTTGAATTAACCAACTAGCAGCTAAAACGCTTTGAATATCGGCATCACGAGGCTCTTTTGTATTAATCACATCTTGCAAAAATCTTTTTCTTGAAACGCCTGCTAAAACAGGAAAACCAAGCGATTTAAATTCGTTAATTCTTTTTAGTAAAGTAAAGTTTTGTTCAACCGTCTTTGCAAACCCAAAGCCAACATCAACAATGATGTTTTCACGTTTTAATCCGCAAGAAATAGCATATTGAGTTTTTTCGTATAATTGGGCAAAAACTTCATCAACAACATTCTCGTAACTTGTTAAATCATCCATCGTATATGAATTTCCACGAGAATGCATAATAACAAGCTTTTTATCCAATTCTTTGCACAAATTGACAAATTCTGGATTTTTCAGAAAGCTTACGTCGTTTAAAATATCTGCGCCAGCATCAAGTGCAGCTTTAGCACATCCCAAAGACATTGTATCGACACTTATTTCAATGTGTGGATACGCCATTTTAAGAGCAGTAACAATTGGCGTAACTTTTTCAATTTCATATACAACGCTAACCAAATCTGTTTTTGGTTTTGTAGATTGTGCGCCAATGTCAATTACCGTTGCGCCTTGTTCAATCATATCAATTGCATGGTTAATTGCTTTATCAATTTCAACAAATTCTCCGCCATCAGAAAAAGAGTTAGGGGTTAAATTTAAAATGCCCATTATTTTGGTTCGTGGAGTATCTTTTTGATTGAATTCAACTTGTTCCAAAATAACATTTGATAATTTTGATAGAGAAAATGGTTGATTTTCAAGTTTTTTAGCAACATTTTTTAATTGAGCCAAAGTACCCGATAAAATGCAATTTGAATAACTAACAGAACAATCAATTACACCTCTGTTAACGGCACAATCACAATCGCAAGAAAGAGCTGTTTGCTTGATTATTGTTGCCTGAGAGGGAGTAACATCAAAAATTTTAATCGACAAGAACGAATGTTTTTTAACAGCATGGCAAACATAACTCTCGTCAAATCCTACCGATGAAATTTCTTTATTTATAAACTTTTTTGAAACTGTTTTAGATAAAAATTGCATTTTTTTGTTTAACAAATATAATTAAAGTACATAATATTAATAGATTAAGCAAAAGATTAAGTCAAGGAGAATAAAATGGCAAACGCTAAACTTACAATCACAGCTAGAGAAGCAGATAAAAACCCACGCCAAATCAGATCTGCAGGATTTTTACCAGGTTCAATTTATGGTAAAGGTATTGAAGCAAAATCTATCCAAGTGAACACTCATGATTTTGAAATGGCATACAAAAATAATCAAGAAGGTACTTGGGAATTAGCATTAGGAAAAGAAAAATTCAATGCAAAAATTCAAGAACTACAAGTTAACTATACTACAAATGAATTTTTAAACGTTGAATTTGCTTTAGTTTAATTAGCTAAACAATAATTATTAAAAACCCAAAGGATTAACCTTTGGGTTTTTGCTATATTTCATCCTCATCTAAAAACGAGGCGGAAAAAACATCTTGAGAATTTAGAGAATCAATAAAATGATTATATCTTTCCATTCTCAACTTTAACCAACTTAACATAGAGTTAGAACCAAAAACTTTAACAACACGAATTGGCGCAAAACAATTTCTAGTTGTATTGTATTTTTCTTCCATAAATGTTTGAGCTTTGCAATTTAATTCATCAATTAAATCATACAAAGTCTTTAACCACGCACCCTGGACGGATAATTCGTCTACTTTAAATTCTAATATCATAATCCAACCTGCCTTTGCGATACAATTACATACTACTTTAGTAATACTGTTCCACAAAAAGTTGTTTTATAACATTAAAGCGCACTTGAATCGATATATATTCTCATGGATGTTTGTTTTAAATTGCCATCATCATGTTTTATAAAGTGACGCTCTGTAACTGCGTTATTAAATACTTGTTTAACAACAAGGTTGTTTCTATCTTGGGAAAGCAAAACATGGGAATTATCAGTATTATTTACAAAATCAAGCCTTTTAATTGTGCCATCCTTATTAAATTCTAAATCGTAGGCTACAACACCACCTGCATTTTGTGATTTGGCACTAATATAGTCGCCATTTGCTTTGTTTCTAATGACTTCAGTTTTATTTAACAACATATCCGTATACACATACGTTTCAGTACCATCTTCATTATCCACAATTTCGGGAGTTGAAATTAATTCGATATTTGAAGAAAGGCAAGCAACAACACCTCTTGCATTGCCTGTAAATCCATTTTGCGCAACAGCAAACAACATTTTATTTGTTGCACTAGACACTTCTTTTAAAACCTGAGCTAAATCATTTTTCTTGGTTGTTTTAAATTGTTCTATCATAGCTTCTTGAGCTTTGATTATACCAGGCAAAAGTTCTACGATTTCTTTTGCCATCATTTCAGGCCGCATACCAACATTGTATCGCTCTTTCTCTTCATCAGTCATATCGGGATATTCGCACGCTTCATAAAGTTCAGAAAAATCAGCCTGTGCAATTTGTGCTTTAGCTTCCTTAATTGAATTTTCTAAATTTGCAATATAATTATCTGGGTTAATTTTAATAAAAACAGGAACTTGCGAACTAGTATCAAATCGTTTATTTAAATCAGTAGCGCCCAATCTTAGTGCCATAATTGCCATACCTGTAGCGTCAAGACCAGAATTTGAATCGTTTTCAGTAATTTGCAAATCACCCAATTCAAGAATTCCGTCTTCATCCTCGGTCAAAATCCCCATTTCTTCGAGTTGATCAAAAATCATATCTGTTTTCATATACATATAAGCTTCGGGCGGTATTTTAATTTCAGCCCCATTATTTTGTAGGCTTTTTTGGCTATCTTCTATAGGATTTGTAGCTTTTTCACTACCTTTAAAATTTAGCGTTTTACTTAGCGCAAAAGAAATTGGAGAAATATTCATGACACACACCTTTAAATTAATACGAGATTAATAAAACAAAACACGCAAAAAAATTGCGTGCTTTATAAAACAATAAAGAAAGAATTATCGCAAAATGTGTTATCATAAAACCATGGGTTTTAAAAATGAACAAATAAAACAACAAGTAAAAAATATGCCAAAACTTCCTGGTTGTTATCAATATTTTGATAACACAGGAGAAATTATCTACATCGGAAAAGCGAAGAACCTTTATAATCGAGTAAACAGCTATTTTATGGGAAACAAAAAAGATTCCCCAAAACTTCAAATAATGGTTCCACAAATAGAACGAGTAGAGTGTATTGTTGTTAATTCTGAAATTGAAGCTCTGATTTTAGAAAATGAATTAATCAAAAAACACAAACCAAAATATAATATTTTACTTAAAGATGACAAAAAATTTCCATATTTTTTAATTACAAAAGAAGAATATCCTCGAATTTTAGTCGTTAGAAAATCAAACAAAAATGCACTCAAAGGCAAATACTATGGTCCTTATACTGATTCTAGAGCAATGCATGCAACTCTTGAATTAATTAACAAAATTTTCCCAATTAAAAAATGTAATCACCCAAAATATAAAACCAGACCTTGTTTGTATTATGATATCGGGCAATGCAGCGCACCTTGTCAGAAAAAAATAACGAGTGAAGAATACAAACAAATAATAAAAAATGCAGAATTATTTTTATCAGGCAAAAGAAAAGAATTAATTAAGACCCTAAAAAACGAAATGAATAAAGCAAGTAAAAACATGGATTTTGAACGTGCTTTATTATACAGAAACTCAATTAACGACATAGAAAAAACTCTTGAAAAACAAAATGTCGTATTTGAGTCAACTCGTGCAAACTATGATTACATCGGCATAACAAACTCTTCAAATTTAATCTGCATTAGCATTTTGCAAATTAGACAAGGAAGATTAATAAGTAAAAAAGATTTTTCGTTCTCTCAAATTTTAGAAGATTCAACAGATTTAGATGAAATTATACAAAGCACAATTCGAGAATATTATATTATGTTAAACGACGAAGAATTGCCTTCTAAAATTATATTATCAGACACATTTGAAGAAATTGAAACATACAAAAAATGGCTATCTTTAAGATTAAATAAAGAAGTGAATATTATCAAGGCTACATCAAAAGCAGACAAAGAAATATTATCTTTAGCACAAAAAAATGCTAGCTATAATCTTGAACAACAAAAGCTAAAAGAACTAGTCAATATTCAAAACGATTACAATGGAGTTGGTTGCTACTTACAAGAAAAATTAAAACTAACAAAATTCCCACACACAATAGAATGTTATGACATTTCACACATTCAAGGAACAAATACCGTTGCATCAGGTGTGTATTTTGAAAATGGGCAACCAAAAAAATCAAAATATAGAAAATATAAACTAAAAACATTACAAAAGGGTGAAGTAGATGACTTTAAGTCTATGAGGGAGATTTTATCTCGCAGATTTAAAAGAATTAAATCGGGTCAAATTGAAGCTCCTGATTTAATAATAATTGATGGCGGAAAAGGACAATTATCGTCAGTAATTGAAATTATGAAAGAATTTGAATTAAATTTAAACATAGTTTCCTTAGCAAAAAGAGAAGAGGAAGTCTTTTTGCCAAACAAAAAAGAGCCTGTTATTTTAGCGCAAAATTCCGCTGCGCTGCATTTGTTTCAAAGAATAAGAGATGAAGC
>JAZUSV010000193.1:0-3195 GCA_045606885.1 Candidatus Gastranaerophilales bacterium
CAAATATTCAATTAGTCTTGATTTCCAAAGTTCAAAAAGTTCATCATGGGACATTTTCAGAGCGTCAGAAATTTTTTTTAACTCAGAAAAATCTATTTGAATTGGTTTTGCGCCACGCAAAATATCAACAAGCTCTAAACGCTTTTTTCTCTCAAATAACCTTAAAAACTCCAAAACGGACATTTTATTGTTTTTAATTAAATCTTTTAACATCAAAAGATTTTCACTATATGAAATTGTATCTTGTGGAATTTGATATTCACTAAATTCTTCAGGATTAATATCCATAACGGTTGCAATACGTTCAAGAGTAATTGAACGAGTGGAAAAAGGTACATTTTCATCTATCAAATTATAAACATAAGACAAGGTAACACCTATCATTTGTGCAAATTCTTTTTTATGCAAGTTATTTTTTTCCAAAAAATCGGAAACCATTTTTGAACTCTTTTTATTCATATTTTCTATTTTCATTTTTGTTGATTTTACTCCGTCTTGTATGCTATTTTACAAATAACTTCTTTTATTTATTTTTTAATTACCAACAAAGACAAATAAAAAAGTTTAATTCAAATTAAAGTTAAAAAATGAAAGAAAATTAAAATGAAAGCAATAATCGGTTTAGGAAATCCTGATTTAAAATATAAAACAACAAGACACAATACAGGCTTTTTAATTTTAGACGAAATTCTAAGCGCACATAGTGTATCTTTAAGTGATAAATTCAATTCTTTTTTTGGAAAAAAGGGAGATGTTTTATATCTTTTACCAAAAACTTATATGAATTTATCAGGAAGAGCAATAATAGAACTTATGAATTTTTACAAATTAACAAACAAAGACATTCTTGTGATTTATGATGACGCCACAATTGATTTTGGTACTTTCAGATTAAAGAAAAACGGCTCTTTTGGCGGACACAACGGAATTAAATCAATAATCAATTGTCTTGGAAGCGACGTTTTTGATAGATTAAAAGTTGGCGTTGGTCCTGTACCACAAAATATACCGATAGATAGCTTTGTTTTAGGAAACTTTACACCTGACGAGTTAACTAATATTTCTAAGATGGGCAAAATTGCTGTTGATTTGGTTGATTGTTGGCTAAAGGACGGAATTGAAACAACTCAAAATAAATTCAATGGAAAAGTTATATAAAAAAAGAGGCTTAAAGCCTCTTTTTTATGCATTTTCTTTTTCAAATTTTTCCATAAATTCAACCAATTTTTTAACACCCTCAATTGGCATTGCGTTATATATAGACGCCCTCATACCACCTACGGAACGGTGTCCTTTCAATTGAACAAGACCTTCATTTTTAGCTTCTTCAATGAATTTTTTATCTAGTTCATCTGAACCTGTAACAAATGGAACATTCATCAAAGAGCGAGAGGCTTTTTCAACAGTTCCTTTAAATAATTTTGAATTATCCAAGAAATCATACAATATTTTAGCTTTTTTCTCGTTATATTCTTTCATAGCTTCAAGTCCGCCTTGTTTTTTAAGCCATTTGAACACAAGTCCACAAATGTAAATTCCATAAGCTGGCGGTGTATTGTATAAACTATCATTATCTGCATGGGTTTTATAGCTCAACATAGTTGGACACCATTGTGGTAAATCATCTCTTATTAAGTCTTCTCTAATAATAACAATTTGAACACCAGCAGGACCAACATTTTTTTGTACACCAGCATAAATTAAGCCATATTTTGTAACATCTACAGGCTCTGATAAAAAGCATGAAGACATATCTGAAACTAAAATTTTACCTTTAGTATTTGGTAGTGTATGAAATTTTGTACCATAGATTGTATTGTTTTCGCAGATATAAACATAATCAGCATCTTCGCTAATATCTAAATCAGAACAATCAGGAATATATGAGAAAGTTTTGTCTTCTGAAGTTGCAATTTTGTTAATTTTTCCATATTTTTGAGCTTCTTGATATGCTTTTTTAGCCCATTGGCCTGTAACAATATAGTCTGCTACCCCATTTTTTAACAAATTGATTGGAACCATTGAAAATTGCAAATGTGCTCCACCTTGCAAAAACAAAACTTTGTAATTATCTGGAATATTTAACAAATCTCTCAAATCTTGTTCTGCAGTTTTAATAATGTTGTCGTAAGTTTTAGAACGGTGCGACATTTCCATAACACCCATGCCGGAATTTTGATAATTCAACATTTCATTTGCGGCAATTTCTAAAACTTCAACAGGTAAAACCGCTGGTCCTGCTGAGAAATTGTAAACTCTTTTGTTTGTCATCATTGTTTCCTTTTTTAATTAGTGTCTTAATTTTACACCCAGCCATATTTTTTGTCATTTTATTAACGTATTTTTGTTAATTAATATTATGACATTTGTTTATATTCTATGCCTCATGAAAAATTAAAGTATCATCTAATAAAATTTCGCTGTCTCCATTTGGAACAAAATAATTTTCGCCTCTTTTAATTAAAGCAATTAAAAAACCTTCGCCGCAATTAATTTCGCTAATTTTTTTATTGAGCCACTCATGGTTTTTATCAATTATTGTTTCACAAAGATTAATTTCTTCATTTGAATTAATAACAGTTGTTCCAATTAAAATTTCATCATTTTCACAAAATTCGATTTCACCGTTAGGAACAATTTTTTCATTATTTCTTTTAATCAAAAGTATTAAAGCATTATCTGAAAGAGCAACATCTTTTACTTTGCAATTAAGCCAAGGGTGAGAATTTTTAATCATAATTTTATTTAAAGTTATTGCACTTTCTTGTTGAAAATCATTGAATGTTTTTCTAACATCACTATATCTATCGATCATATCGAATTTTCTAGCAAAATAAGGCAAAAGTGCCCCTTGGAAAATAATTGATAAAAGAACAACTACAAAAACTATATGAAATAAATCGTATTTAAATTCTGTGCTTTGAGCAACAACTAAAATTGCAAATACAATAGAGGCTGCCCCTCTTAAGCCTGCACTAGATATAAAAAATATTTGATTTAATTTTGCCTTAAAAGGAAGCATTACAGTACTAATTGCAATAGGACGAGCTACAAAAGTCAAAAAAAGCATAACCAAAAGTGCAGGTAAAATTATCTGCGGAATTTTACTTGGCGTAGATAAAAATCCTATTAAAAAGAAAATTAAAACTTGAAATAGTGCCGTTATGCCATCAAAAAAATGTATTAGATTTATTT
>JAZUSV010000194.1:0-5073 GCA_045606885.1 Candidatus Gastranaerophilales bacterium
CCCATTTCAAAGTGTACAAGCGCTTCTTTGAATATGTCGTTTAATTTTTTTGCGCTGTCTAGGGCTTGTTTGTAATATCCAATCGAGCTTACTTCGTCAAATCTTGAATAAAGTTTTGCTAATTCTTTTTGAGAAAAATACATGTTTTCCCAATCGTTTACTTCGCTATCAAATAGCAATGCAAGTTTGAAGTGTTCTGCTGCGTCTTTGAATTTGCCTTGTTCTGAGTAAATTAGGGCAATGTTTGTTAAAGACACTGAATAATACTTGTTTTCTGAGCGCTCTGAACTTGTTGTGTAGTTTTTTTGATAATACATCAAAGCGCTTTCATAGTCTTGATGTTCATCATATAAAACCGCTAGTTTATAGTAGCATTTGCAAACATGGGCTTTGTCTTTTCCAAGAGATAAGTTTAGTGCGTGATTATAACATTCAATCGCCTCTTGAATGTTAGAGTCTGCTTCTTCAAGTTCTCCAAGTTCAATGCTTGCTTTTGTGATATAGCTGTGTGGATTTGTTTCGTTTGAAATAATTGATTTGAATTTTTCTTTAGCATCATCAATCTTAAATAGATTTTTATCAACCATTGCAATTAAAAATTCAATTTCGCATACTCTTGAATCCTTGGTTTCTTTCGCAAGTTTCAGTGCATTTTCGTATAATCCAAGAGCTATATTGAAATCGTCTAATCTTTCGTAATTTTTAGCCAATAAAATTAAAATCTCAATTTCAAATTCATTTTCAAAATCAACTTCTTGCGCTTTTCTTAGCTCTAAAATTGCGTCGTGGTAACGATATTGGTTAGCGCAATCTCTTGAAGAGTTTATTAAATCAATAATTAAACGTTTGTTGCGCTCTCTTTCGGCACGGTCTTGTTTTAAGATGTTTTTATCGTATTGGCTTAAAGTTGTTTTTGTTGCTTCCTTTTCTTTTGCAAGAAAGTTTCTTCTTTCTTTAATTTTGCTTAGTTTTTCTGATAGTTTAGATTTTTGAATTGTTTCTTCGTCGCTCCAAGATTGAGAACTAATTCCCAAATAAGCTAGTGCTTTTTGGTCTTTGTTTGAATTGATTGTAGGAATTTTTGATTTAAAAATACTTATTTCTTTTCTTATTGATTCACGAGAAAGTCTGAGCAATCTGTCTTTTGGACTTTTTGTTAGCTCGTTTTCATAAATTTCTGCTAGATTTTTATAGTGGGTAACTTTTTCTTGGATTGAAAATGTTTTTGTAATGTATTGTCTAAAATAATCTTTTACGTAAAATTCGTTTTTGAATGAATTGATTAAAAAATTATTCAATAAATATTCAATATATGAAATGTTGCCTAAGTTATATTTTGTCAAAAATTCTAAGCTTACAGGATGAGAAAGTGCGGACATAATTTTCAACAAATTTTTATAAATTGCAGGCACAAGCGAAATGAACTTTGTTACAAGAAATTCTTCATAAGTTGTTGGTTGGTTTATGTTTTTTCTTTCAAATTCATTGATTAAATCTTCAATTGTTGTGTTTGCTGTTGTGCAATATTTGATGCTCATTTTAAGATATAGCTCAAGTCCTTGAGTAATTTCGTAAAATTTTTCTTTTACTTCTAGCCTCATAGGTTCAGACAAAATTGCAAGTTTAGATTTGAAATCTTCTTGTTCAATTTCCTTGATTTCGAGTGTTTGAGTTTTGATTTTTCTAAATTTAAAGAAATTTTTTTCGCCATTTCTTGTAATTACAATGATTTTTACATTTTGATATTTTGCAAGATGTGATAAAAAGTCGATTATTTCAATATTTTCGTCAATTTTTTCAAAATTTTCTACGATAATTATGCAATTTGTTTCAATCGTTTTGAAATAATGACTTACTTTTTCTTTGAAATTATCTGTTAAAAATTTTTTTAGAGAAATTTTTTGGACAAGAGAAAAATTTCTTAAAGCATCGTAAAAGTTTAGCAAGAAATCGTCAATAACCGTATTTTCAAAGCAAAAATGATGAAAAACTAAATAGTTTTCTTCTAATTCTGGAATAACTTTTTCTATTGTTTCACTTTTAGCACTTCCTCTTGGACCGCTCATGAAAAGTAGGTCAAAAGAAGATTTGGTAAAATTTCTTATTTCATTTATAATAGAGTTATTAAATTGAAAAAAGCCTTGTGTCATAATAACATTTTACAAAAATTTAAGTGTTATTTGCAATAGGGTAAATATTCGATAATTGTGTTGAAAATGATAATTGTCATAACCTAAAAACTAGATTGGGTGTACATTTTACGTTATTAAATATTGTTAAGAATATTTAAACAAAAAAGGCAAAAATTCAAATTTATGGTTGTTTATATATATGTGTTCATTTGTTTGGGGTCCTAATGCAACAAATTATAAGTCCAAGTGTTGATAAACTTCCGAAAATTGGATATCTTGTGTCCAATGAGGAAAAGAAGGAAAAGTTTTATAAAAATGAATCGCACATTCATAAGCAAGGTCCTCTAACGGGTCTAAAAGCAGGTGTGCATAAGTTAACTAATGATGTTTTTACATATTTCCCTAAGGGATTTTCTGGTTCTAAAAACAGCGATTTTTATGAATATTTATCAATGGGCATGGTGCCAAATTTGATTGGCAGCGCAATGCTTATTTCCCTTTACACTGCAGCAAATTATTTATTTAACGGACAAGATAAAATTGCAGCAGGTAAAGCCGGTAAAATGATGGGTGCTGGTGTTGTTTTATATGGCGTTGGCAAATGGGCATATCAAAGATTAGCAAGAGCAGGCATTAAAGCTTCAACAGGCATAGATTTAGACATGCGTTATGTTAACAAAGTAAACGAATTGCCTGAGCCAGGACAAGAAAAAGGACTTGTTAGAACACAATATCCTGGTGTATTTGATTCTGTTCAGTTTTACAGAAATGACTTGTTGGCAAAGGATGCTGAGTTAAATCATAATGATGTTTACTATCATGATGATAAAATTGTTAAAAAAGCAGGATTTAAAGACAAATTACACGCCCCAAATCAAACAGCAAGTGACAAAATTAGAAAAGTTAAAGCAAGAACGACTGCGCTAGAAAATATAGGTAAATATATTGTTGCGGCAACAGGCGTTGCTCTTGGTTCTCAAAAAGCTTTTGGTGATATAACTTGGAAACCAAAAGACATTTTAAAAGCTTTTAAAGAAGGCGCAAAAGATTTATGGGAAGGCGCAGAAAAAGGTGGCTGGATTGCTAAAAAAGGCGGCAGAGCCTTGGTTATTGCATCTGGCGTTGTGACACTTTTAACTTGGTTAATTCCGACTATTGGATTTAAACACAATGCAAATACGGTAAAAACCAAAGTTGATACAAACAAAGAATACGAGGTGTGCTAATGACATACATAAGCCCACTTTTAAAAGATAAATTAAGCGCAACTTCAAACGCAAACAAAGGAGCCCAAACTCCAAATAATCGTCATGATAAAATTTATGAGGATTTGCAAAAAACAGCAAATAGCGTTAAGCCAAACGAAGCTAAAGCTCGAATGGTTAACGAAGGTATGCTAGGCAATCCGTTCACTGCAATAAAAGATACATTTAAAGATGGTAAAAACTTCTTTAAAGAAGTTAAAACAGGTGAAATGGGCGACAATAGCCTTGGTCGAATGAATGATTTAGGATTGAAAATTGGCGCGGCTTTAATTGCAACATTCTTAGCAGCACGTTCTAAAACAAAAACAGATGCAATTATGCGCTTTATTGGTGGTGCAACATTCATCGGCGCAATGAGCGCTTGGCCAAAATTATTCATTAATCTTCCTGCAAGATTGGTTCATGGTTTTAGAATTGATAGAAAATATATTTCAGCTCAAGGAGATAAAAAAGATTTCTTCTTGGATAATCAATTTCTTGTTTGGGACGCTTATCCTGAAGAGCAATTAAGAAAAGACGCTAAAAATGCCGGAATTGATTATGATTCTAAAAATGGTAAAGAAAAAATTCAAAGAAAAATGCAAAAAACTGCTCTTCAAAACAGAACTCTTTGGATGGCAACCGCTGGTTTTGCAACACCATTGTTAACTTCAATGGTTGGAAATTATGTTAAACCGGTAGTCGAAGAAGCAGTTACAAATAGTGGTTATAATAAAGTTAAAAATATAATTTCTTCTGGCGGAGTTGCTAAATATATTGGTAGCGTAACTCCTAAAGATGTTGATACAGAACCTCTTGAAGTATTATTAGGAAAATATTCTTCTAAAGAATTAGATGATGATTTCTTTAAGGAATTAGCTAAAACCCTTGTTCCAAAAGATTTCTTTGGATATTTCCAAGACGCAGATGATACAAAAGGAATTAAAAATTTCTCTCCTGATATAGAAGGACTTGCAGTTAAATTAAAAGAAGTTAGAGAGTCGCTTTCTTCTTCTAGTATAGATCCTGCTAAGTTGAAAGAATTATTACAAAAAGCAAGTATTAATAAACTTGTGTTTGAAAATGAAAAATTTATACAATTGCAGCTAGACGAAGAAACAATTAAAGAAATTATAGCTGCATTAGAAGGCGACTTTAGCTTGGAGAACGTGCTTAAAGTTCTTGAAAATGAAAAATATGGCATTCATGAAAAATCAATTAGCGCAATAAAACAAGCTTTCGTTATGGACAATAAGAAATTCTTTGAATTTGTTAGAAGCTACCAAAAAGGACCACTTGCTACTCTAGCAGCAAGAGAAAGAAGTTACGTTGATTTAATCAACCCAATTGTTGGCTCAAAAGCTGAATCGGCTTATACAAGCGAATTTAAAAGAACAATTAAAAAAGTAATGAAAACATTGGGCTTTAAACAAGATGAATTATTAAAACTAAGAAAAGAAGACCCTGCAAAAGCACTAAAACTTTTAACAGACGCTGTCGTTGACAAAACAAAAGATATGGATGATAAAGCTTATGCAGAGTTTATCCAAAACTTAGGAATGGAATCTTCTTTTAAAGGCATAGAAGAAATAGTTGCTGCTTTAATAGATGAAGAAAATCTTGATTCAATTGCTAAAGGATTAAAGCTTGGTGAAGAATTTAAAGGCATAAACATCGATGGTTTAACAGAAGCAGTG
>JAZUSV010000195.1:0-7389 GCA_045606885.1 Candidatus Gastranaerophilales bacterium
ATGGCTCTTAGAATTCAAAAAGAAAGAATACAAGAGCATATTGATATCGAATACTATATTAAAAATTACCAAATTACTCGTGAAAATCTTCCGTATGCAACATTTTTGATGCACCCAGGACCAATTAACAAAGATGTTGAAATTGCTTCTGATGTGTTAGAAATGCAAAACGCAAAGACAATTTTAAATCAAGCAAGAAACGGAGTATATGTTAGAATGGCTATTTTAGACATTCTTCTTTCTTCGCAAGGACTGTAATATGTTTAAAAATAACCGCAAAACAACAACAATACCTTCTTTTATAGATATGCACGTGCATTTTAGAGAACCTGGTTTTGAATATAAAGAAACAATCGAAACAGGAATAAAATCAGCTCGTGCAGGCGGTTTTTCTGGTGTGTGTACTATGCCGAATACTTCTCCTGTAACAGACAATCCTCAAGTTATTAAAGAAATTTTAGCTAAAGCTAAAAAACATAATTTTGAAATTTATCCAATAGCTGCTATTACAAAAAATCTTGATAGCTTAGAACTTGTTAATTTCAAGGAATTAAAGACTGCAGGTGCGATTGGTTTTTCAAACGATGGTTTGCCATTGTTAGATAAGGATGTTTTTTTGCAAGCTTTAAAAAGTGAAGAGTTAATTCTTTCTCATTGTGAAGAAGAAACGCTTGAAGTTGCTTGGCAAATTGAAATGTTTGAATGTGCTAAAAATGAAGGCTTTAACCCTCGTTTGCACTTTTGCCATATTTCCAAAAAAGAAAGCATTGATTTAATAAGAAACGCCAAAAAACGTGGTTTAGAAATAACTTGTGAGACTGCTCCGCATTATTTTACTTTTACAAAAGATGATATTGATGAAACAGGAAGGTTTAAGATGAATCCGCCTTTAGGTTTTGAAAGTGATAAAAGAGCGGTCATGGCAGGACTTTTAGATGGTACAATAGATGTTGTGGCAACAGACCATGCGCCACATTCAAAAGAGGAAAAATTAAGACCATATTGCGAGGCTTTGAACGGTATTACAGGTTTGGAAACTGCTTTTTCTTTAACTTATGAATTGCTTGGATTAGAAAAAACTTTAGAAAAAATGGCATATAATCCAAGAAAAATTCTAGGAATTAACAACAAAAAAATGATTAAAGTTGCACTTGAAGAAGATTGGATAGTTGAACCGTCTAAATTTGAAACAAAATGCAAAATCTCACCTTATGAAGGAATGAAATTGAAAGGAATAATCATAAAATGATTAAGGAAGAAATTAGAAAAAAACTTGTTTTGGCGCTTGATGTGGAAGACATAGAAGTTGCAAAAAACTTAGTTGACGAATTGAGTCCATATATCGGAACTTTTAAAGTTGGTTTGCAATTGTTTTGTGGTTACGGTTTGGAAATTGTTAACTATATAAAAGAAAAAAATTCTGATTTCTTTTTAGATGTTAAATTGCATGATATTCCAAATACTGTTGAAAAAGCTAGTTATAACGTTATTAAAAATGGGGCAAACTTTTTCAACGTACATGCGACAGGCGGCATTGAAATGATGAAGGCTGCAAAAAAAGGTGCAATGGAAGCAAGTCAAAAATACGGCAAGAAAAAACCTTTGGTTTTGGCTGTTACTGTTTTAACAAGCATTTCTCAAGAAGTTTTATCAAGTGAATTGTCAAATTCAAAATCAGTTGAAGAGTTTGTAATTCAGTTGGCAAAAAATGCTAAACTTGCTGGTTTGGATGGCGTTGTAGCGTCTGCAAAAGAATTAAAAGCAATTAAAAGAGAAGTTGGTGAAGATTTTATTGTTTTGACACCAGGAATAAGACCAGCTTGGTCTGCCACTAATGACCAACAAAGAATTGCAACACCTGCAAGCGCAATTAATGACGGCGCCGATTTCATCGTTTTAGGAAGAGCGGTAACATCTGCGCAAAACAAGATAGAAGCAATAGAAAAAATTTATGAAGAAATTCAAGGAGTAAAAATATAATGGGAACATTGATTCTTCAAGACGGAACAGTATACAGAGGAAACTCGTTTGGAGCATTAGGCGGATATGAAGGAGAAGTTGTTTTTAATTCTTCTTCAACAGGATATCAAGAAATTATATCTGACCCAGCTTATGCAAAACAAATAGTAGTTATGACATATCCTGAAATTGGCAACTATGGAATTAATGATTTTGATTTTGAATCAGATAACCCTGCGTTAGTAGGTTTTATTGTTAAAAGTTATTCAAAACAAGAAAGCCATTATAAAACAAGAGAAACTCTGTCAAACTTTTTGAAAATGAAAAATGTAATTGCACTAGAAAATATTGACACAAGAAGTCTTGTTAAAAAATTAACAAAAGTTGGAACAATGAATGGGTTTATAACATCAAACGATGTTGATAGCGAGTTTATTCGTGAAAAAGTGCAAGAAATACAAGCTTTCAGAATAAAAGAAGAAGCAGTATTAAATGTTAGCCCTAAAAATCGATATGTGTTTAATCCGCAAGGAAGAATTAATCTTGCTTTTATTGATTATGGCGCTAAGAAAAGCACTTTGACTGCTTTAGCAAAAAGAGATTGCAGGGTGACAATTTATCCTGCAACAATTGACGCTAAAGAAATTATAGACAACAATTTTGACGCATTATTTTTATCTAGTGGTCCTGCTGATCCAAATTATTTGACTTATCAAATTACGCAAATTAAACATCTTATGGGAAAATTACCGATTTTTGGTGTGGCGCTTGGTTGCGAGCTTTTGGCATTAGCTTCAGGTGCTACTGTTTCAAAAATGAAATACGGGCATAGGGGTTCAAGTTGTCCTGTGATTAATCTTGAAAACAATAAAGTTATAATGACAAGTCAAAATCACGGTTGGGCGATAGATGATGAAAATGTTACCAAATTTATGAGAGTAACTCACCGAAATCTTAATGACAACACCATAGAAGGTTTTGAAGCAACAAGTTTATCTGTTTATGGTATCCAATTTAATCCAGAAGGAGCACCAGGCTCAAAGGATGGTTTGGTTATTTATGATGAATGGATAAACATCGCTCAAAAAGACATTGACAGAATTAACGAGGTAAAAAATGAAAGATAAATCTATTAAAAAAGTTCTTGTTATAGGTTCTGGACCAATTGTAATAGGGCAAGCGGCAGAATTTGATTACGCTGGTGTTCAGGCATGTCGAGCTTTAAAAGAAGAGAAAGTTGAAATTGTCCTTGTTAATTCTAACCCTGCAACGATTATGACTGATGAAGAAATAGCAGACAAGGTTTATATTGAACCTTTGACAGTTGAATCTTTAACAGAAATTATCAAAAAAGAACGTCCTCAAGGTTTAATTGCGACTCTTGGTGGGCAAACTGCGCTTAATTTGGCATGCGAATTAAGTAAAACAGGTATTTTAGAAGAATGCAAAGTAAAAATACTTGGTACAAATATCGAATCAATTCAACAAGCAGAAGACAGAGAACAATTTAAAAATTTAATGGCTGAAATTCATGTTCCAACTCCTCAAAGTGAAATTGTTTCAAATTACGAAGATGCGTATAAATTCTATAAAAAAATTGGTTTCCCAATCATTATTCGTCCTGCATTCACTTTAGGTGGCGCTGGCGGTGGTATTGCAAGAAATGAAAGAGAATACGAGGAAATCGTACACACAGGACTTTCTCAATCTCCAATTAACCAAGTATTAGTTGAAAAATCAATTGCTGGATATAAAGAAATTGAATACGAAGTTATAAGAGACGCAAACGATACTTGTATCATCATTTGTAATATGGAAAATATCGACCCAATTGGTATTCATACAGGAGATAGTTTTGTTGTTGCGCCAAGTCAAACCTTGACAGATTCAGAATGTCAAATGTTGAGAACAAGTGCAATAAATATTGTAAGAGCACTAAAAATCGAGGGTTCTTGTAACGTACAATTTGCTCTTGATACTGTTTCAAATCAATATTACATAATTGAAGTTAATCCTCGTGTATCTCGTTCGTCTGCTTTGGCTTCTAAAGCAACAGGATACCCAATAGCTAAAATTGCTACAAAAATTGCAATGGGTTATCATTTGCATGAAATTAAAAATTCAATTACAGGAAAATCTGCGGCATTTGAACCTGCAATTGATTATGTTGTAACAAAAATTCCAAAATGGCCTTTTGATAAATTTTCAACAGGCGATAGAATGCTTGGAACAAAAATGAAAGCCACAGGCGAAATTATGGCTATTGGAAGAACGTTTGCTTCTTCTTTCAAAAAAGCTGTAGCGTCTTTAGAAGAAAGATATTCTGGGCTTTTATATCGTGGTTTTCAAGAAATGTCTAACGATGAATTGTTAACACAACTATATGTGCAAGACGATAGAAGAATTTTTAGACTTGCTCAAGCTTTGTATAACAATAACGATATTAATAAACTATGCGCCATTACAAAAATTGACAAATGGTTTGTTGCTAAAATTAAAGAAATTGTTGATATTGAAAGAGATTTGTCTAAAAAACCTTTAAATAAAGAACTATATTTAAAAGCAAAACAAGCAGGATTTTTAGATGAAGAAATTGCACATTTGACTCAATCAACAATCGAGGCACTTAAAAATTTCAATGTTCCCGTTGGTTTTAGAATGGTTGACACTTGTGCTGGCGAATTTGATGCGAATATTCCATATTTTTACTCAACATACGGCGAAGAGGATGAAGTGGAAGAATTTAAAGAACGTACACAAGAAAGTTATAAAAAACCTAAAGAAAACATAGTTGTACTAGGTTCAGGTCCAATTAGAATAGGGCAAGGTATAGAATTCGATTATTGTTCTGTACATGCGTCTTGGGAATTAATTAAAAGTGGATATGAATCAGTTATGATTAATTCAAACCCTGAAACTTTGTCGACTGATTTTGATGTTGCTACAAGATTATATTTTGAACCAATGAATATCGAATATATTATGAATATTATTCGAAAGGAAGACCCAAAAGGAGTTCTTGTTCAATTTGGTGGACAAACTGCAATTAATTTGGCTGAAAAATTAAATCAAGAAGGAATTAAAATTTTAGGAACAAGCCTTGAAAGTATTAATGCTGTTGAAGATAGAAAAGTTTTTGAAAGATTATTAAGAGAACTTGAAATTCCGCAACCAAAGGGTTGTGCTGTAACTTCAACTACTCAAGCGCTAAATGCTGTAAAAGAGCTTGGATATCCTGTTTTAGTTCGTCCTAGCTATGTTATTGGTGGTCGAGGTATGCAGGTTGTTTACAATGACGAAGAGCTTTTAACATATATCACAGAAGCGTTTAAGTTCTCAAATGAACATCCTGTATTGATTGACCAATATTTAGAAGGTCAGGAAGTAGAACTTGATGCAATTTCTGATGGTCGAGATATTTTAATTCCTGGAATATGTGAGCATATAGAACGTGCTGGGGTTCATTCAGGTGACTCTATGAGTATATATCCAAGCCAAAATATTTCTTCTAAAAATGAGAAAATTCTTGTTAAATATGCGACAAAAATTGCTCGTAAATTAAATATTAAAGGTTTGATGAACATTCAATTTATCATCAAGGATGATAAAGTTTATGTAATTGAAGTTAATCCTAGAGCATCAAGAACAGTTCCTATTATGTCAAAAGTAACAGGAATTCCTATGACTAATATTGCAGTTAAAGCGATATTAGGAAAATCAATTAGAAGAGCAGGTTTTGGCGTTGGTTTGTACAAAAAATCAAACTTGGTTTGCGTTAAAATGCCAATATTCTCTTGGCAAAAATTAAATCGTATAGACCCAGCACTAGCTCCTGAAATGAAATCAACAGGGGAAGTTTTGGGAATCGATACAACCTATAAAAAAGCCTTGTATAAAGCATTTTTAGCAGGCGGACATAGATTTTCTAAAGCAAAACAAAGGGTGCTGGTTTCTTTAAATGACCACAATAAAAAACCGGCGTTGCCTATGATTAAGAAATTGTTTAAACAAGGTTTCTTTATTATGGCAACTTGGGGAACTCATAAATTCCTTGAAAAGAATGGAATTCCTTCTAAAATGATTGAGAAGTTTATGATTGATAAATTACAAAAACGTATGAAAAACGGACGTTTGAGCTTTATTATCAATACTCCTACAACAGGCAAAAACTCTCAAAATTCAGGTTTCCAAATAAGAACAATTGCGCAAATGTATGGTGTTCCAACATTTTCGTCAATTGATACAGCAAATGCGTTTTTAGTAGCGCATAAAGTATTTGATAAAAATACTGTGCTGACTTATGATACAATAACCAATTATCGCAAGAAAAAGTTTTTAGAGATGTTTAAATAATATATAGATTTAGGAAGAAAATATGTTTGAAAAGTATACCCAAAAAGCAATAGACGTTGTGCAAGGAGCGCTTAACTATACTCAAGAGTTTTGTCATGCAAGAGTTATGTCGCAACATTTGCTCATGGGTTTAATTGCTCAAACCAAAGGTGTTCAAGCTAAAATTATGAATTTTGATAAGATTAATTTTGGCGAATTATCTATTGAGGTTCATTCAAGCCTTGAAACAAATCCTAATCGAAAAAAAGATGACAATATTTTCTTTTCATCAGAAGCAAGAGATATTTTAAAATCGGCAGTTGAAATTTCTGATGAATTAAATTCTAAATTTATTATGCCTCAGCATATTGCTTTGGCAATTTTTCAAAACAAAGAATGCGGAGCATATAAAATATTAAAGAAATTTGATATTGATGAAGAAAGAATTATTCCAAATCTAAAAAGAATGTTGGATAAAAGTTCTGATATTAAAGCTTCTCATCCTGAAGTCGAATCTGAAAACACGCAACTATTAAACATCAATGACTTTTTCAAAGAAAAGGTTATGTCTGAAATTTTATCTAATGCTCAATCAAAATTATCTGCTTCTGGATATGAAATTTTAGGTAGTGAACAGCTTTTGCAATCAATTTTGGAAAATAAAGATTATAAAATTGTGGATATTTTAAACAGATTTGATATTAATTCTGATAATTTTAATGAAAAATTATCTCAATTTAATTCAAGAACGGCTGAGTTTGAAAATTCAGAAAAACAAATAATTTTTACTCCAAATGCTTTTAAGGCGCTTCTTTTGGCTCTTGATTATGCTAAAGAATCAGGAAGTGTGGGAATTCAGCCAGAACACATAATTTTAGGGATTTTAAAATCTAAAAAAGGTATAGCTTATAAAATTTTATCTCAAGAAATAACAAACGCTGTTGATTTTGAAGATATTGTTATGAGAAAAATGAATGATAGAATTCCCGAAACTCTTGCAATTTTAAGACTTGCAAAAGAAGAATCAAGAAACTTGAATTGTGCAACAGTTGGAAGTGAAATGATACTTCTTGGAATTTTATCTTATGGTGCAGGAGT
>JAZUSV010000196.1:0-5957 GCA_045606885.1 Candidatus Gastranaerophilales bacterium
GTAAACCATCAATACCTTCGATGTCAACAAATGCGCCAAAGTCGGCAATTCTAACAACTTCGCCTTGAACTACTTGGTCAACTGCAAGTCTTGAAATGATTTCATCAGCAACCATTTCTCTTTGTTGAGTGTAAACTTGTCTTTGAGATAAGATAAGTTTGTTTCTTTTTGGATCTGCTTCAAGAATTTTAACTTCAATTTCTTGTCCAACTTGCATTTCAGAAGGTGCACCTGTTCTTAGTTGACTTGAAGGAATGAAACCTCTTAAACCTTCGATTTCAGCAATTAAACCACCCTTAACTGAAGATAAAACTTTAGCCATAGCGTTTTCGTTGCCATTTTTAAGGTCTGTAAGTTTTTGCCAAGCTTGAGCGCAAGAAACTTTTTTAAGTGAAAGAATTGCTACTTCGTCATCTTCTTCATCTTTGATGATGTAGAATTCTTTTTCGTCCCATAATTTGATGATTTCATCAACGTCTTTGTCTGGGAAGTTTGAAATTTCACGGTTTGGTAAGAAAGCTTCAGTTTTTGCACCGATATCTACTAGATAACCGTCTTTTTCTTTTTTTACAACAACGCCTTTTACAACGTCTGCAACATTGATTTTGTAAGTGTAAGAATTTAATAACAATTGTTCAAATTCTTGGTTTGACATAGTTTCTGTCATTTTTTATGTTCCCTTTCTAATTTATATTTTCTAAATTTTTAATTACTGCATTGATAATATTGTCTGGAGTTGAAGCACCTGCTGTTACTCCTATATTTTGAGCGTTTTTAATAACATCATGATAATTTATGAGTTCGTCTTGATGTTCGATATGTATTGTTTTTGTAATGTCTTTTAAAATTGACGCCAGGTGGGTTGTGTTTGCACTTTTTTTAGAGCCAACAACAATCATTAAATCAGATTCTTTACCTAGTTTTTTGGCTTCTTCTTGACGAAGTGTAGTTGAAGGGCAAATCGTGTTTTGGATTTTTAATATTTTGCATATTGTGCAAAGATAATCAACTACTTCAATTAAATATTCTTTTGTTTGTGTTGTTTGCAATACAACGCCTACTTTGCGAGCGTTTTTAATTTTTGCTTCAATTGCTTTTAGCGCATCTAAGTTTTGCGCAACAAAAACATCATTGATGTTTTGTGCTTTGTTTTTTGCGTTTGAATAAATTGCGCTAACTTCTGGGTGGTCATATTTTCCTAAAATAATGACAAAAAAACCGTCTTGGACTAATTCAACCGCTTTAGATTGAACTTTTTTGACATCTAAACAAGTTAAATCTACTATTTCAAAGCCTTTTGATTTAATTTCTTTGAATGTGTCGTCACTTTCACCATGGCTTCTTACAATGCAAATTCCTTCACCACATTGAGGCAGTGAAGTCATGGTTTTTATTCCAAGATTTTCAAGCTCGGTTGTTACGTGAGAATTATGTATTAATTCACCTAAAACTGAAACAGGTTTGTCTGGGTTTTCCTGTTTTATTTTTTTAGTTGTATCAACGGCTCTTTTGACGCCATAGCAAAAACCTGCGTTTTTGGCTAGTTTAATTGTTTTTGTAATGGTTTTAAACCAACTTTCTAAAAGAGTCAATATTTATTAAATATTGCTAAGATTATTTAAACACAAACATTTTTTTAGTACAATATAAATATTAATTTTGGAGTTTATATGGAATTAAATAATCAAAATTTAAAACAAGAATTAGTATATTGGGCAAAACGTTTATATCAAAAAGGGATGAGCCCTTCAACTAGTGGCAATATTTCAATAAAAACTACAGACGGTATATTAATTAGCGCAAGTGGTACATGCTTGGGGGATATTTCCGAAAATGATGTTGTGCTGATTGATTATGAAGGTAATGTTAAAGAAGGAAAAACAAAGCCTTCTAGCGAAAAAATTATGCATAGCGAAATCTATACTAGAAGAGATGATGTGAGTGCTATAATTCATTGCCATTGTCCTTTAATTACTGCTTTTGCAGTTGCTGGTTTAACTATTAAAAAACCCATCTTGCCTGATTTTGCTCTTCTTTGGGATGAAATTCCTTTAATTCCATATTTTTGTCCTTCAAGCATACAACTAGCAGATGCTGTAGGTAAATGTTTTGAGAAAAATGATGTTGCACTGTTGAAAAACCATGGTGTAGTTTTAGCTGATACATCATTAAAAAATGCTTATTACAAGCTTGAGCTTTTAAGGGCTTATGTTGAAATATATTTTGGCGCAGAAGTTTTAGGCGGCGCAAAAGCAATTAGCAAAAAAGGCGTTAGTGAAATTAAAAAACTATATAGAAAATAAGGGGTATAGATGACAACTCGTATTTTAAATGCACAAATTGGCAATATTACTGATGAAATGAAAGAAATTGCAAAAAAGGAAGGCGTTTCTGTTAAATTCGTTAAAGATTCTTTAGCTCAAGGTAAAATTGTCATATTGAAAAATAAACTTAAAAAAGGTTTTACCCCTGTCGCTATTGGTGATGGCTTGAAAACAAAAGTTTGTGCAGCTATTGCAACAAATGAGACGGAAGAATCTTTTGAAGAATGCGCTGATAAATTAAGAGTTATTCAATATGCTCAAGCAGATTGTATTTTAGATATGTCAGTTGGTTCATATATTGAAGAAACAAAAAGTGGTTTAATCGCAACTTCTCAAATTCCTGTTGGAAGTCTTCCAATGCTTCAAATTGGTTATGAAGCTATGCAAAATCAAGACGGAATTGCCGTTTTATCTAAACACGACTTTTTGTCTGTCGTTAAAACTCATTGTGCTGATGGTGTAGATTTTGTTTGTTTGCATTGCGGTATGACAAGAGAATTAGTTAATCAGTTTAAAAAGCAAAACAGATTGTCAAATATTACTTCAAGAGCTGCTCAAATGTTATATGATTGGGTTTCTACAACCGAACTTGAAAACCCATATTATCAACATTTTGATGAAATTTTAGAAATTCTAAAAGAATATGATGTAACCTTGGTTTTGGCTAGTGCTTTTAAAACAGGAAGTCTTGAAGACGCATTTGATTCGCTTCAAGTGCAAGAATATGCAATACATTCGCAGTTGGCCAAAAAGGCTCTTGAAGCAGGCGTTGGAGTTATGTCTGAAGGGTTTGGGCATGTTCAATTCAACAAAATTCCTACTTTAACAAAATTAATTAAAGAAGCAACGTGCAATATTCCATTATTTGTTTCTTCTTCAATGGCTTGCGATTGTGCCGTTGGATACGATAACATTACTTCTTCGATTGCATCTACTGTTGCAGTGTTAAACGGTGCAAACATGATTAATTCAACTTGTGCAGACGACTATTTAGACTTGGCAAGCATAGCGCAGATTAGAGAAGGGATAATGTCTGCTAAAATTGCTGCACATTGTGGCGATGTTGCAAATGGAAATAGTGAAGCAGTTAAACAAAATTACAAAATTTCATTTGCTCGTGCAAACATGAATTGGAAAAATATTGTTAAAAATAGCATAGACAAATCTGTTTACGAGCGAGAATTGCTAGAAGAACAATAAAATTTGACCTTAGTCGTGTGTTTGAATATAATTAATTTATGCAACCATTAATTTCTATTGATAATGTTGAAAGTTTAATTGAAGAAATTGTTTCTGATATTCCAACTTGGAGAAAGGAAATGATTCATTACATCAAGGATGAAAATCCTGAGCTAAACACTGCAATTATTGAGCTTTCACAAAAAACTGATTTAGACCCCAAAGCCCTTGCTACAGGTGCTTATATGGCATATAAGTTATTAGAAAATGAAAAAGCTGATGAATCAAACGAAGTTGAATACGAGTTTGAAGAAGAATAGTAAATTGAATTTTTAAAGATTTGGAATAAGATATAAGTATGACACAGTTAAGCCAAAATGAAATAAACCAAGCTAAAAAATTAGTTTCAATGTCTAAAATGTCTCAGATATTGGAAAACATTCGTGGAGTTATTGCTCGTGATAGACAGCAGAAACAACCACTTATTTTGAGAATAAATGAAGGTTTTATATTCAATGTTGCAAGAAAAGCGATAGAAGAAAAAAATTCTACTTTTATTATGTCAATTGCTGGTGAAAGCGCTTCCGGTAAAACTACATTGGTGAAAAACGCCGCAAAAGCCTGTGTTAAATCTGATACAAATAATGTTTATACAGTTGTTTGTTGTGACGATTACTACAAAGATGCATCAAAAGAGTTAACTGAAGCTGGTAGTTATGAAAAGCTTTTTGAGTCTGGTTTTTCTTTTGATACTCCTGATGCAATTGATTTAGATTTGATGCGTGAGCATTTGCTTAAATTAAAAAATGGCGAAGAAATATATTCTCCATTGTATAATTTTGTAACCTGCGAAAGCAAAAAAGATACGGTTTTGAAAAAACCTGCTAAATTAATTTTAAATGAAGGATTATATGTTCTTCATGAAAAATTAAGAGACATCACGGACGTTAAAATTTATGTTTATACTCCTTTTGAAGTTATAAAAGATAGATGGTTTGCTCGTGCAACTAGTAGAGGAAAAACAGGTCTTGCTGCTCAAATGCAATTCCATGATGTTAACCAAACTGCTTTTAGACATATTCGTCCATCAATGGATATTGCAGATGTTGTAATTAATGGTATGACTACTCAAGCTTATATTGAAGACATAGTTCAAGAGCTTATCGACGCCATAATAACCGTTATCAATGACAAACATTGTTCATTATAAAAATAAAAATTGGTTGACAAAAATCTTTTATATATTATGATAATAAGTGCCCGATGGGGTGTCGCCAAGTGGTAAGGCACCTGGTTTTGGTCCAGGCATTCAGAGGTTCGAGTCCTTTCACCCCAGCCAATTAAAAAAGAGTCCGCATGGACTCTTTTTTGCATTTAGGCAATTATTGTTTTTTTATTGTTTTTAAATATGTATGAGAATTCAAAGAATTAATTCTTGTGTTTCTAGTTTAATTCAACAGAAAAGTTTTCCTAATTTAAGCATCTCTTTTTCTGGAACTTTTACTGCTGGCGCTCTTGAAAGCACCTTGGATGCATTAGCACAAAACGCTAAGGCGTCTACGATGGGTTTCAAAAAAGCGGGAAAGTTTATGTATAAAAATCTTTCCAAAGGAAAAATTGAAGTATTTCCTTGTTCAGCCAATCCGAAAAATTCAGCTATAGTGCCAGAATATCTGTATCATGTTACATCTCGTGAGAATATGGATAAAATTTTAAAATCCGGCCAGATGAATATTAGTAAAAACGAACAATTGCAAGGAATTTATTTTTTCGATAAAAGTAATTTTCTCACAAGATATTCACAGATTGATACGGGCGCTGATAAAAAATTAGATTGTCTTTCTACTATGTTTCAACATGCGCATAATTTGCCCGGTAATTCTTCGCCTCAGAGTATGTCTGTAATAAAACTCCCTGTTTTAGAAATGTTGAATTTGGGTAAATTTCGCGTAAGAACGCAAGAAGATTTCTTTTTCTTCAAAAGAACAATGCATGAATTGGGTAAAAAGCATGGTAAAAAATTTAGCGTTAGGGAAATGTGTGATGAAAAAAATAGAAAAGCTTTTAGGGACTTAATGATTTCATCAGGAGAAATGACAGAAAAACAAGTCGATGACTATCTTGCTAGAATGTCTTCTTTATTGCATCAAGGCTATACACTAAAAGCAGCTTCTGATTTGTCACTTGATCAAAAAAGTGGCGTTGAATATATTTTTAATCATCCTATTGTTTTATCTGAAATTAATTATAAAATTAAGGATTTTGATATTTTAGATTTTTGTGAAAAAAATAATAAAAAACTGATAGTCACACCACAAAAAGCTGAAGAGATTTTGAATTTTTAATAAATTTCAATTTCCGATAGTGCATCGCAACTATATTTTGATATTTCTGTTAAAGATTTATTGACAAATGCTACAAACACTGTAAATGTAACTTTAGATGCGTGGAAAA
>JAZUSV010000197.1:0-3765 GCA_045606885.1 Candidatus Gastranaerophilales bacterium
TGAAAATACATTACTCGAAAACATCCAACTTTTAGCGCTTTTCGTAGGGTTTATTGCTAGTATTAAAGCAAAAAATTATAAAATATTTTTCACTTTTTTAGGTTTAATCTTACTTTTAATGTTTGCAAGAGAAATAAGCTACGGCAGAGTTTTTATTGACGAATCTGTTGTACATTTTAATAAAAAATTATGCCATATTTTAGTTGGAATATATATCGGCGCAAGCGTTTTATTTGCTTTAATTAAAAAAATATGGATTGATATTATAAACATAATTAAAAACATAAAATTTCCAATTTGGACTTTTTTAATAGCTTTTGCGTGTCTTTTTTCGCAATTAGCTTCAGAAAAATATCTCCACAATACTTGCATTGAAGAAACAGCGGAATTCATGCTTTATTGTTCAATTGTTTCTTTAATTTTAATTTATTCAAAAAAATAATATAAAAAAAGGCTCTCGTCCCCAAGAGCCTAGTAGCAAATACGGCATTTATATACCTTATTAGACGCTGTTTTTTAAAAAATGTTCCAAAAATTGCAAAACTTTGCACATTTTTTTATTTCATAATAAAATTAATCTATACTAGACTTTGAATTTATTTCGCAAAAAAATATTTTCAGAAGTGTTATAAAAGTATCAAGTGTTGTTAGTAAAAATAGGAATATTGCTATGAAAATCTCTAGCGTTAATGTTGGTGTAAAAGCATACAATCCGACATTTCAAAAAAGAAACGTTTCCCAACAAACTCAAACTGCTGAGCAACAATCTCAAGCTAAATCGCCTAAACTTAAAAAGGCACTACCTTGGGTTATGGCTGCAACGGTTGGTGTTGCAAGTGCCGCTGTAGGATATGCAGTTGGAGTTAGAAAAGGCAACGTTAAATTGCCAAATATTGATAAAGCAACAATTCTTGCCCTTCTTGCTCTTGCAGGATATAGCGGAGTTAAAGCAGAAAGCTTAACAAAAAAAGAAATGAATGAAGCTTTAGAACAAATTTCTAAAGGTGAAGCACCAAGCCAAAAAAGACTAGAAAGACATGGCAGAGATATAAGCGAAATTAAAAGAAGTCACACCAATGCAACTGTTACAAAACATGCGCAATATTATCATGACTTATTATTACTAAAACAAAACAATGTTTTAAACAGAGACGCAAAAAAATACGATGAAGCAATTCAAACAATTGAAACAATCGGCTTAGAAAAACTAACATCAACAAAACCACTTCCATTTATTACAAAAGAAAACCCAACAATTTGGTCTATCACATCTGAATTTGCACCAATTAAAGAAGGTGGTTTAGGCTCAGTTCCTCCTGAAGTTAGAAATAACGCAGAAAAACTTGGCGTTAGCATGCCAACATTTATTCCTATGTATCTAAACGAAGGAAATGCAACTTTATTTGAAAAAGATGGCAAATACACATATTTGTACAAAGGAAAAGACATCAACCTTGAAAAAATTGCAACAATCAAAATGGATACATACAAAAACGGTATTTCAACTACAATTCCTGTAGATTACTATTTACACACTGATAAAGATGCTCAAGGCGTAGAAAGACAATTAATATTTGTTAAAGCTGACAACTACTTTGACGGAACAATATATGAAGCAAGCGCAAAATCAGAAGAACCTGAAAAATTTGCAGTAGCGTCTAAAGCAGTATATGAATTTGCAAAATTAAAAATGGACGGCATAAAAGCAACAAAAGATGCTCAAATCCACAGCGAATCTGCGCTTGAATCTATCAAAGAACCAGACGGCATGATTTTAAACGATTGGCAAGCAAGCCCAACAGCAGCTCTTTTAAGATATAAAGCTCCAATGGAAAATGCTCACAGACAACTTAGCGACGCTACAGCTCAAAAACTAAGAGATATGAGAGTTATTACTATTGGTCACAATGCAATGTATCAAGGTTCTACTCAAAACGACAATAATTATCACCAAAAGAAAGCTGCTACAAATAACATTTTAAATACATTATTTGATAAGTATGCTTATGATATTGTTTCCCATGCTTCTTCAGGAGCAACCAAAATCGACCCAGAAGATGAAGGACTAGAAGCGCTAGATAACGTTTTAGTTATGGATTACAAAAACGGAGGCGAAAATTATACAAACTTCTTAAATATGGGTGTAATTTTATCTGATTATTTCGATCCTGTTTCTCAAAATTACGCAGATGAATTAATTTCACCAGACCACAAAGATTTATCTTACATGCTTCAATGGGCTTTAACTCAAAAAGCAAAAGCAGGTAAATTAATTGGTATTATCAACGGTAACGATTTTGAAAACTTGTCTATTCAATCTAAATTAGGAATAACCAAAAAATTAACAGGTTTAGATTTAGAAACATACAAAAAAACAGACTCAATCAAAACCATTCAAGAAAAAAGATTTGAAAACAAATCAAAAATGTATAACGACTACGTTCTACCGTTCACAGAATCAAAAGCAAGCTCACCAAAAGCAATTGCTGATGCTAGAGAAGTTTCTCAAAGACTTGAATTCTATAGCGGTAAACAAGGCACAACATTACCTATCTTAAGCGAACAAGAACTTAGAGAAACTCCGATTTTGATGTCTGGCGGACGTTTAGTTTCACAAAAAGGTATGGGCGTTCTTTGTGATGCAATGGAAATTTTATTCAAAAATTGGGATAAAGACTTCCCAGGAAAGAACAAACCAATCCTTTATATCGCAGGTCAAGACGGCGAAGGCGGAACACAACGCAAAATCATTGAAGACTTCAAAAATGAAAAACTATCAAAAGAAGATAACGACAGAATTTTATTTGCACACGGTTTTGCACCAATGGCAGCAATGATGGCTTCAAGCGATTACTTCTTAATGCCAAGTATTTTTGAACCTTGCGGTTTAACACAAGGTGAATCTTTAGCCCTTGCAACACCTGTTGTAGCCTCAGCTGTTGGCGGTATTGTTGACACAATAAACCGTGACGGAAAAACAAATGGTATTTTAACAAACAAAGAAAAACCATTGACCGCACAAGAATTCTATAAGGCACTTAAAGAAGGTTTGGATATTTTCTTTAACGACAAGGAACAATACCAAAAAATGATTCAAGACTCAATTGATGAAGATTTCAGTTGGGCAAAAGAAGGAAGACAAGGTCCTGTTTACGATTATCTAGAATTACTAGGAATTGATAGATATTCTCTTCCAAATGTATAAAATAATAAAAGGGGCCGAAACGCCCCTTTTATTTTATCTCGTTAAACACCTTTTGCAGTGCCAATAAATCTGTTTGATATTGGTTTGATGAAGTAGAAAAAGCAATAAAACTTTCAAGCATATCAGTTAATTTATATGTAAATTCTGAGGAACCATCTCCACCTGATTTATGGCAAATTTCATGCAACCAAGTCGCCAAAAGCTCATCAAAACTAGCATTGTTTAAATAAGTTCTATCAACCCAATGCCCCTTATATGTTTTTCCCAAGCCAACACCATACTCAAGAATAGCCTCTCCTAAAGTAGATTTTGCCATTTCTGAATTTCTATCAAAAATAAATCTTGGAGCCTCAATATCGGATTTTGCTATAATTTGAAGATTTTCTAATTGCGTCGCCATCTGCATCAATTGTGAATCTCCATTATTATTTATTTTTAAAATAGTCGCAATATTTTCTATAAGTTTTTTATTTGAATCAACATCATCCATTTGTGAAACTGTTTTTTGGACATAATCATGCAAAACTTTTGCAAATTTGTCTTCATCAACAATTTCATAT
>JAZUSV010000198.1:0-6414 GCA_045606885.1 Candidatus Gastranaerophilales bacterium
GTTAACTTTTGCACCTGAAATAATTAAACCTGTTAAAACGGAGCGATGACAATTTCTTCCTATTAAAACTTCGTCATTTGGTCCAGTTAGGGCAAATGCAAGGGCAAGGTTTGCAATGGTTGAGCCTGCTGTAACAAAAAAAGTTTTTTTAGCTCCGTAGGAAACAGCAGCCAAATCTTGAGCTTGAGCAATTGCACCTGTTGCAGGATGAAGTGTGCCTAAATTATCAAATTCATCTGTGCAATCAAGGCTAAGCGCTTCAGCGCCAATTAAATCAACCATTTTAGGATGAACGCCTGAGCCTCTGTTGTGTCCTGGGATGTGAAAACCAATCATTGGTTCTTTTTTGTATTTTTGCATAGCATCAACCAAAGGAGTTTTTGCGCTATAATCAAAAAATTCGCATAAATTTTCCTTTATTGAAGAAAAAGAAATTTTATTGTCAACCAATCCTGTCATAGAAAATATTATGACATAAAAAAATAAATTATCATGCAAGATTTAAAAATTTATGAACTTGCGGAATTAAACGCACATTTTTATATTGTTCGTAAAATTTGTCATATATTTTTTCAAGCTCCAAGTCTTCACTCATTGGCATTTTAGGCTGAAGAACTAATAAAAGACCATATTTTTTAGCAATGCTAGAACAAAAATCGATTTCTTCTTGGATAATGTTGTTGTCAAAAACAACTTTTATGAAAGTTTCTTTTTTTGTTGCTATTTCAAGGAATTTTTCGTTATGAATGAATCTTGTTTTTTGTCCTGTTGCGCTTTCTAGTTTGATATCCATTGAAATAATGTCAACATAATCAATAATTTGAGCTAATTGTTCAAACATAATTCCATTTGTTTCAAGGTATATTTTTTTATTTAAATTCGCCTTGTGGGTTTTTAAAAATTCTTTTAAAAATTCAACATCCATAAGTGGTTCACCACCTGTAAAACTTATAGTATTGCAAGGAATTAAATCAAGTTCTTGAAATAGCTCGTCTGTGGTGTAATTTTTAGCTTTTTTAGGGTTGAAGTCTGTGTCGCAAAAATCGCAATTTAAATTGCATTTACAAAATCTGACAAAAATATGTTTTTGACCAATGTATGGTCCTTCTCCTTGAATTGATGTGAAAATTTCTCGAATTTTAGTTGATTGATTTTGCATTTTTCTTGTTTTGGTTTAAATCTCTGAGTTTTTCATACAACAGTCGTTCTTGTGGGCTAATTTCAGAAGGGATTTGAATAATTATTTTAACTATCTGTTCACCCTTTTTGTTTGTTTTGCCGTCTAAGACACCGACATCAACAAGTTTAAAACTTTGGTTTGCTTTTGTCAAAGGTGGTATTTTTATCGTTGCTTCGCCCCAAAGTGTTGGCACTGTAACATTTCCTCCTAAAATTGCAACGTATGGGCTTATTTGGACATTTGAATAAACAGTTTCGTTTTTTATTTTAAATTCGTCATTTTTTTTAATATTTACAACAATGTATAAATTTCCGTTTTTGCCGCCAAATTTCCCTTCTTTGCCTTCATTTTTAATTCTTAATTTTGTCCCGTTTTTTAATCCTTTTGGGATTTTAACGGTGATTTTTTTGTTGATATTTGTTTCACCCAAACCGTTGCAATAAGGACATTTTTGATTATTTGCAAATTTATGTCCTTCGCATTTTGGGCATATTGTGCTTTTTGAGATATTTATGCTTCTTTGTGTTCCTAAAAGCGCTTCTGTAAAGTCAATTTCAACGTCAATAGTGATATCATCGCCGTTGATTGCTTTAATTTTTTCTTCTTTTTTTGGTTTTTGAGTTTTTTTGTTTTTAAAAATGTCGCTGAAACTATAATTACTTGAGTTAGGGTTAGAGTAATTTTGTTTGTAAATTGTGTTGTGTGTACATCTTAGAGCGTCGTAATTTTTTCTTTTTTCGTCATCTAAAAGAATTTGTGCTGCTTTGTTTATCTCTTTAAAAATTTCTTCCGCTTCAAGAGAAGAATTTACGTCAGGATGATACATTTTAACCAATTTTTTATATTGGCTTTTGATTTCATTTTTGCTGGCTTGTGGAGATATTCCTAAAATTTCATAATAACTTTTTAGCATGGTTTTAATTTAATGATTAATTTTAAAAAATCCAATATCATAGTTGTTATTGTTACAAGGTTTAATTTGTTTTTATTATTTGGTACTATGAAATATAATGCGCCTATAGCTTAATTGGATAAAGCATTGCTCTCCGAAGGCGAAGATGTGGGTTCAAGTCCCGCTAGGCGTACTTAGCAAAAAATATTTTTTTTGTGTTTTGAATACATGGTGTTAGCAAGGTGAGAAGATATGATTAATAAAATTAATTTCACAGGAAATGTATATGCTTCAGGTACAATTTTAGAAGATTCAAACCCAAGAGAAATCAGCAGAATTAAAAGATATAGTAAAGAATACGATGTGGATGTTTTTGTTTATAGCAAAACAAATTACATGGATGAAGTTGGAGCTTATGAAGCTGCAGTTGCAAAAGACGGCAGAATTTGGCTTAAAACTTTTGATATGAAGCATCCTTCAAGGTCTTATTTAAAAGAAGTTCCAGGTCAAATTATGCCTGATAGAAAAATCGCAGGCCTTTTAGATTCTGAGTTTAATTTTAAACATACTCAGGAAGAGTTAGTTTTTAAAAGAATTGATGTTGAAGCGTAATTTTATACGGATTGATCCCTTACGCTCGCAATGACACCTTATAGTCGTGTTGAGCGAAGCGAAACATTTCATTGACTTTATGTTTGAGATTCTTTGGCTAAGTCTCAGAATGACTCAATTTATCACTGCGAGAGCTTTAGCTCGTGGCAGTCTATTTTCCAACTGTGCACTTAATGAAATATTTACACGAAGGACATGTTTGAGCGAAAGCGAGTTGTCCGAGAGTGTGAATATTGAATTTAGTGCACCTCTAGTAATTCATATATAACTAAGCCATGTTTTTCTTTTCTTGGTTCTGTTCTTTTCTTTTTGCACTACGGCGCATGAGCTCAAAAAGAAAAGAATGAACAAAGAGATAATAAGAGATTCTTCGGTCGCTATGCTCCCTCAGAATGACGATTTTTAAACTTGTCACTGTAAGAGCTTTAGCTCGTGGCAGTCCAGAAACAAAAAAAATCCTTCCTGAAGGAAGGATTGAAAATCTGTTTGCTTGATTCTCGTGTGATTGGTTAGTGTGTTGTGTTAGTAGTGTGTTTTGTGTGTGAGTAAAACTACTTTGTGGGGAAGGGGAGGTGTTTATGTCTTACATATATATAAAGTATATATCTGAATAAAAATTGCTTAATTAATTTCTTTTGTTACAAAAGTTAATATATTTAGATGTAACTTTTAATTTTTTTGTTGTAATTACAACCACAAGATTATAAAATATACTTTATAATCAATACATTACTAAGGAGAAAAGATGTCTGAAGAATATATAAAAAAAGGTAAAGCGTTTAAATTTGGAGATAATATTTCAACAGACCATATTGCCCCAGGAAGATTGTTTCACTTAAGAAATGATTTGGTGGAATTTTCTAAGCATGTTTTAGAAGATGCAGATGAAACTTTTGCTTCTCGTGTTCAAAAAGGTGATTTTGTTGTGGCAGGCAACAATTTTGGACTCGGTTCAAGCAGAGAGCATGCGCCGCAAATTATAAAAATTGCTGGAGTTGGTGCTGTTATTGCTAAGTCTTTTGCAAGAATTTTTTATCGTAATGCAATTAATATTGGCTTGCTTGCAATTGAATGCGATACCGATAAAATTGAAGCAGGAGATGAATTGGAGCTTGATATTAAACAAGGTGTTTTGAAAGATTTAACAAAAAATATTGAATTAAAAATCACGCCACTACCTGATGTTATGATTAAATTATTGGCAGACGGTGGTTTGGTAGAGCATTTGAACAAAAATGGAGATTTTAAACTTGTATAACGTTACTTTGATAGATGGCGACGGTATAGGTCCAGAAATTACTCAGGCTGTTGTTGAAATTATAGAAGCAACAGGTGTTAAAATTAATTGGGATAAGTGCTTAGCTGGCGCTCGTGCTTATGAAAAATACCAAGACACAATTCCTGAAGTTACTTTAAATTCAATTGAAAAAAACAAAGTATGTTTAAAAGCTCCAATAACAACACCGATTGGAACGGGCTTCAAATCGGTGAATGTTGCACTAAGACGTCATTTTGATTTATATGCAAATGTTCGTCCAAGTAAAAATTTGCCAGCTATTAAAACACCGTTTAGTGATGTAGATTTGGTTATTATTCGTGAAAATACCGAAGATATTTATGCTGGAATTGAGCATAAGATTGATGAAGAAACAATCCACGGAGTTAAATTAATTACCAAAAAAGGATGTGAAAGAATTTGCGATTTTGCATTTCAATACGCTATTAAAAATAATCGTTCTAAGGTTGGCGTTGTTACAAAGGCAAATATTTCAAAACTTGCAGATGGAATGTTTTTAAATACCTTTAGAGAAGTGGCTAAAAATTATCCTGATATCGAAACCCATGAGATTTTAGTTGATAATTTGTGTATGCAATTAGTTCAAAAGCCAAACCAATTTGATGTTTTGGTTATGCCAAATTTATATGGCGATATTGTTTCGGATCTTTGCGCTGGTTTAATTGGCGGGCTTGGAGTAGCCCAAAGTGCTAATATTGGTAAATCTTGCGCAATTTTTGAAGCAGTGCACGGCTCAGCTCCTGATATTGCAGGAAAAAATATTGCAAATCCAACAGGGCTACTAAGAAGTGCTTGCATGATGTTAAGGTATCTTGGAGAGGTTGAGGCTTCTAAAAATATTGAAAAAGCGTTGTTTGAAGTGCTTGAAGAAGGAAAAATTTTAACAAAAGATTTGGGCGGAAGCGCAACAACAGAAGAATTTAAGAAAGAAATAATTAAAAAGTTAGCAGTATAAAAAGGAGAAAATTATGACAAAATGGACTTGCGCAGTATGCGGTTGGAGTGTAGAACAAGAAAATCAACCTGAAATTTGTCCTTTATGCAAAGCGACAAAATTTAATAAAATGGAAGAAAATGCAGGTTTTGCATGCGAACACCACGTTGGTGATGGCGTTGTTGAAGATGCTGAAGTTACAAAAGGTTTGAAAGATCATTTTATGGGCGAATGTACTGAAGTTGGTATGTACCTTGCAATGTCTAGAGTAGCAGATAGAGAAGGTTATCCTGAAGTAGCTGAAGCTTATAAAAGAATAGCACTAGAAGAAGCAGAACACGCTGCAAAATTTGCTGAATTATTAGGCGAAGTTGTTTCAAAATCTACAAAAGAAAATCTTCAAGCAAGAGTTGACGCTGAAACAGGTGCTTGCTCTGCTAAATTAGATATTGCAGTTAGAGCAAAACAATTAGGATACGACGCAATTCATGATACAGTGCATGAAATGGCAAAAGATGAAGCTCGTCACGGTGCAGCATTTAAAGGGTTATTAAAAAGATATTTTAATGTATAAAAAGCGAAAGCCAGAGTGGAGACCAAATCGTTGAGATTTGGTCGAAACTGTTGATAGGCGACGTGGGACGAAGTCCCTCAGGAGCAAATGCGCAAGCCGGTGCTAAATCGGCAATCTGATGAAGATTGACGATAGCACTACGAAGGCGACGTGGGACGAAGTCCCTCAGGAGCAAATGCGAAAGCCAGAGTGGAGATGTTAAGAAAATACCATTGCGCTGAGCAATGGTATTTTTTAGTTGAAATAAATAAAATACTTTTGTGAAATTTTAATCTATAATTTTTCCGTTGAATTGTTCAATCATTTCTTGAACTTTTGGACTGTAATGTCTTTTATCACTTGCCGAAGTTTGCTCTTCTTCCTCTTCTTGTTTAATTGGATTTTGAGGTGCGCTAGGTGCACTCATTTGTGGTTTTGGTTGAGGAGCGGGTGCAATTTTTGGCTTAACTTCGACAACTTTTGTGCTGGCGTCAATTTTAATAAATTCAACGCTATAACCTTCGTAAGTTGATTTTATAGCATTTTCTAAAGCAGATAATTTTATTGTTGATTTTGCTTGCGCTAAAGCATTGTCGTGCAAAAATCCAAGTTTAATTTTTTTATCTTCAACGCCAACAAGCTTTGCAACTCCTGTGTAAAATGCTCTTGTAGGCAATGACGGAATAGCACTAATAATTGTTGACCAAATTTGAGCACCATCTTGATTTTGGGCTATATTTGGGGGTACTTGAGCAATAGGTTGTTCGTTTTGTGGTTGTGTCTGTTTTTCAGCGGGCGCTTGTGTTGAAGTTTGAACAGGCGTTTGTGTGTTGTTTTGAATTGGAGTTGGTTTTAGAGCCTGTGGTGCGCTATTTGTAATTGGCGCTTGTGCACTTAGGGCAGCCGCTTTTGCGTTTTGAATTGGGCTTGATTTTTGAATTGGTGC
>JAZUSV010000199.1:0-1527 GCA_045606885.1 Candidatus Gastranaerophilales bacterium
CGAGCAATACAAGCGCCAACCACTTTACCGCAATCAATCGCAGAACCGCCACCAAAACCAATAATTGCAGAACAATTATTTTTTCTATAAACTTCAACTGCTTCATTTACATTCTCTAGCGTTGGGTTTGGCTTAGTCTTGTCATACATAAAATATTTGATTGCGCTCTCTTGAAGTGCGTTTTCCAAATCTTTTGTCACACCAAGTTTTACGAGGGTTTTATCAGTTACAATTAAAACACTTTTTATGTTTCGCTCTTGTAGAAGATTTGCAATATCAACATTTGTTTTAAGAAGTGCTGGCTTTCTGTATGGCAGAATCGGAAGTGCCACTTTGAAAGCGAATTGATAAACTCTGCAAAAAATCTTTTCAAATATATTCATCAAAATTATCCTTATTAATTTTATGCTCGTATAATATGCAAAAGATTTTTATTTGACAAATTCTGTTGGTCAAGTGTTCAAATTTTACAAGCATTTTGAGCTTTTAGAATGTTTTTTATTTGGCAAGGTCATTTCGAATGTTATTTTAGAAAGCTTATCATTTGCCCCGTTGTGGAATTTTTCCATTTTTGCTTTTATGTTTCCGCCATGCATTTTGGCAATCTCTCTGCATATTGCAAGTCCAATTCCGCAACCTGCTTCTCTTGTGTTTGCTTCACAGGAAACAAATTTTTTAAAAATATTTTTGAATTTAGTTTTATCTATTCCATCGGCTAAATTTTCAACAAGCAGATAAACTTTACCTGATTTTTCTTTTAAAATCACTTTAATTTCTGAATTCTTAGGGCTATATTTTATTGCGTTTATGAGCAAATTATAAAAAATTCTTTTTATGCCAATTTCATCATATTGAGCAAAACACTCGTCAGGCACATCGAGCGCAATGTTGCAAGCTCTGCTTTTTGCATAATATTTAATTTCAAATAAAACCTCATGCAAATCAAGAGAAATGTCTCTTAAAGATTTTGAAAGCACAATTTTTGAATTTTCGTATTTATATTTAGCAAGAAAATTGTTTGTTAGCGCAAGCAAGTATTTTGTTGAAAGATGAAGCTCTTCAAGCACCTCTTTTTGAGATTCACTTAACAAAGAGCTATCATCAAGCAACATTTTAGAAGCGTAATCACGCGCAACAAGAGGGGTTTTAAGGTCGTGAACAAAACAAGCAAGAGAGTCATATAAATCCTTTATCGCGTTTTCTTTAATTGAATTTAGCAAAATGAATGTTCTTGTTATAGTCTTTATAAATTCTATATTAAAAGGCTTTTGAATTATTGCAATGACATTTCGAGCAAGAAAATTTGCATCAAGATTTTGTGCTTTATCAGAGAGCATAAGAACAATTAACGCACTTCCAGCCTGCTTAACGCCAGTTAGTTTTTTTAATATTTTCAACTCATCTGGTGCACCAGATTTAACATCATAAAAAATTAAATCAATATTATTTTCTTTGATAAGCTCAAAAAAACAATCTTTTTTATTTGTGCTTAATACCTTAAAATCAAACTCAGACAAAATACCTTTT
>JAZUSV010000200.1:0-10803 GCA_045606885.1 Candidatus Gastranaerophilales bacterium
GTTTTAATTCAGCTAATGTTGCAGCATGTTCAATATCGGCAAATTCTTCTCTGTTGCGACCAAAAACGGTTTGAGTTGCGCCATGGTCAAGATAAATATTGTCGCAATATTCAATTAAATTTTCAACATCAGAATATGGCATATAATCAACTAAGTGTCCGCCTACTTCTGGGGTTAGGGTTAACTTACCGTCAGAAAATGCGCCAGCTCCGCCCCATCCGCAAAGAAGTCCGCAAGTTTTACAACTTAAACATTTCTTTTGACCTTCTCTGATTGGGCAAATTCTTTTTTCAATTTTTCTACCTTTTTCAATTAACAAAATTTTCCATTCAGGTTTTAATTTTGCTAATTCTAAAGCAGTAAAAATACCAGCAGGTCCACCACCAACAATTGCAACATTGTACATTCTTATCTTCCTTATTAAATCAACTAACTACAGTGGGGAATACATCCTATCTCATTTTACAACAAATAAACTAATTAGCGCAATTTTGCCTTGAATTTTTAACATTCCTTTAATATAGTATTTATATACGTTTATAAGGAATAAAAAATGTACGGAATAAACGAGTTTAAAATTGTAGACTATGTGCCAACAGTAGTAGAAGCTTCAAGCAGAGGAGAAAGAAGTTTTGATATTTTTTCAAGACTTTTAAGAGAAAGAATTATTTTCTTAGGTTCTGAAATTGATGATGATGTTGCAAACTCTGTTGTTGCTCAGTTATTACTTTTAGATAGTGAAAATTCTGAAAAAGATATTATGCTTTATATTAACTCACCAGGTGGCGTAATCACTGCTGGTATGGCAATTTATGACACAATGAAATTAATTAAAGCTCCTGTTTCTACTATTTGTTTAGGTGATGCTGCTTCAATGGGCGCATTTTTACTATCAGGCGGAACAAAAGGCAAAAGACTAGCTCTTCCAAACGCTAGAATTATGATTCACCAACCGTTAGGCGGCGCTAAAGGACAAGCTACAGATATCGAAATTGAAGCTAAAGAAATTCTTAGAATGAAAGCTATGTTAAATGGTTTATTAGCAGAGCACACAGGTCAAAAAATTGAAAAAATTGCAAAAGATACAGAACGTGATAATTTTATGACTGCGCAAGAAGCTCTTGAATATGGCTTGATTGATAAAATCATTACAAGAGAAGGTTAAAACAAATTTCATATAAAAAAGAGGCTTTAAAAAGCCTCTTTTTTATTATAATTTTTTCTGGACTGTTTTACTATCGCTCACAATGACGCCGTTTCTCATTACGAGGTAACTTACCACCGTGGCAGTCCGCTGTTCTTTTATTGTGCACTTAATGAAATATTTACACGAAGGACATGTTTGAGCGATAGCGAGTTGTCCAATAGTGTGAATATTGAATTTAGTGCACCTCTAGTAACTAATATATAACTAAGCCGAAGTTTCTTTCTTTTTGGTTCTATTTTTCTTTCTTTTCGTTCCGGCGATTGAGGGAAAAAGAAAGAAAAATGAACATAAGAAAAAATGTAAAATTTAAAAAAGGTTGAGTATTATCTTATTATTGCTCACAAAACTATATATCTTGTAAGTTATCTATAACTTCAGAACTTTCAGGTTTAATTGTCTGACCGATAGATTTTTCAAGATTTGCTCTTGCACTATTATAATCATAAATTGTTTGTAAATAGCCCAATTTTGCGTTTGCTAAAGCCACTTGAGCGTCCTTTAATTCAATCGCATCACCATAACCAACCTTATATCTTCCAGAAGTTAATTCATAGTTTTCTTGAGCTTTATCCATTGCTGTTTTTGCAACAGGAATTCTTGCTCGAGCATCTTTTAAGCGAGTATACACAGATTGAATTTCATAATAAATATCGTTTATTTGAGCTTTTGTTTCATATTGTACTTGTTTATATGCTGCTTGAGCTTCTTTTACTTGATTTCTTAACAAAATTGGATTAACTGTTGGGAAAGATAAAAATCCGCCATAATTATACCAATCTCTTTGAGTCCAATCTTCAATACCGCCTTTTCCAAAATTTGCTTGGATTTCTAAAGACGGCATAACAGTTTTCCAAGAAAGTTTTACTGCCTGATTTGCCCCTTCAACATTCAACATTGCACCTTTTATATCAGGACGTGAAACATTCGCAATTTCAACCGCTTCTTTCATTGTGATTGCAACAGGTTCATATTTTAGCGACATATCAATCATATAAGGATCAACGAAAGGCAAGCCAATTGCGTTATTTAGCTGAGAATATGCAATATCAACATTATTTTCAGCGGCAATTAATTGAGCTCTTGCTTCTTCCATGTTTGTTTGAGCAAACAAAACGTCAACTTTTGCTTTTGTACCAACTTCCCAAAATGCCATTGCTTGATGATACATTTTTGTGTAATTATCAAGAGTTTCTTTTGCAACTTTTTTTCTATCAAAGGCAAAAAGCAAATTATAATACGAATCTTTAACTGCACATACTACTTCGTTTACAATTCTATCAATTTCAGCTTTTGATTTTTCATAAGCAATTTTGTCAATTGTATATTTGTTTTGAGTATAACCAAAATCCCAAACTAGCTGACGAATACCGATTTGACCAAGAGTATATTTATCAAATGCGCTAATTGTCATATTATTTCTAAGCATTGATAAATCTGGTTTTTGACGATTAATTGAAGATGTAAAATCAAGTCGTGGGCTATAACCTGACAGTGTTTCCCATTTTTGATATTTTGCCATTTCAGATTTTGCATAAGCTGCTCTAATTTTTGGATTATTAATTAAAGCAAGCTCTAAACAATCCGCCATATTAAGCTCAATTGATTTAGAAACTCCGCCTTCTAATTTGACAACTTTATCGCTTGTTTGTCCAACATTCATATAAATATCTGTTGGAATTGAATACTCTTCTAAAACCTCTGGTTTTATTTTGTATCCTTTTTTTTCTTTTTTAACTTTTATTTTTTTAGCTTTTTTCTCTTTTTTAAATATAGATTTACCTACATCTAAATCTTTGTTGTCATCTTCGCAATATGCGCTTTGAGTCATAGCAAGAAGACAAAGAACTATGAATGATAGTTTAATTCTATCCAACATTAATTTGACTCCCCTTTATCTTCATTATGACATTTTTTCTTTGATGAATCTTCTCTTAATTTTTGAATAATTGCATAAAAAGCTGGAACCAAAAGTGTACCAATAATTACTGCTGCAACCATACCACCAAAAACTGTTACGCCAAGAGATTTTCTTGAAAAACAACCAGGGCCAACTGCTCGAACCAACGGCAAAATACCAAATATAAACGCTAAAGAAGTCATTACAACAGCTCTGAAACGAGTTCTTGCAGCCTTCATTGCAGCATCCACAATTGATAAACCATTTTCTTCTCGCTCAACTTTTGCAAATTCTATAATCAAAATTGCTTGTTTAGCAGCAAGACCAATCAACATAATCAAACCGATTTGAGCATATAAGTCTAACGATTGACCCCAAACATATTGGAAAATAATTGCGCCTAACATTGCAATTGGAGCAATAAGCATTACACCTACAGGCAACATCCAGCTTTCATACAACGCAACTAAGAACAAATATACAAAAGTTAAGCTCATTGCAAGAACAACTGTTGTTTGTCCTGCAGATTCAATTTCTTGTAATGATGTACCAGACCATGCAAACCCTGAATCAGCAGGTAACGTTTCTTTAGAAATATTTTCCATTTCTTTAATTGCGTCTCCTGAAGATTGTCCTTTTGCAGGATTGCCCGTAATTTGAACGGATTTGTACATATTAAATCTTGTTATGTTATATGGACCAACTGTAGGTTCAACTCTAACCAATGTTGATAATGGAGCTGACTTTCCAGATGCAGTTTTAACGTATACTTTATCTAATGACTCAATAGTTTCTCTATATTGTTCATCAGCCGACATCATTACCCTAAATACACGTCCTTGAAGGTTAAAATCGTTAACGTAATATGTACCAAATTGGCTTGATAAAGCTGTATAAACATCTTGAACGTTTATTCCTTGAGCCATAATTTTTTCATAATCAATATTAATCATTAACTGAGGTGTTGCTGAGTTATATTGAGTGAAAACACTTGATAATTTAGCGTTTTGATTTGCCTGCGCAATAAGTTTTTTGGCTAAATCATGTAGTTCTTCAGGTGTTCTTGAAGCTTTATCTAAAAGCTGATATTCAAAACCACCAAACATAGACAAACCTTCAATTGGAGGTGGAACAAACGCATACATTGTAGCGTTAGGATATTTTCTGCCTAGCGCATTAATTTTTGCAATTACATCATCAATTGATTTTTTGCTTTGTTCTTTCTTTTCTTTAGACATAAACAAATATTTAACAAAATTTGGCTTTAATCTTGTTTTCCACTCGTCTAATTGAACAATAAATATTGATGTATTTTGACCGTTAAAACCATTCAAGGTTAGAATTGAATCGACTCCGTCAAATTTTAATATATCATCTATTAATTTTGATGTTATTTCATTAGTTTTTGCTAAAGATGTTCCATCTTTAAATTGAATTGAAACAAACGCAGCGCCCTTATCTTCTGTTGGCAAAAAGCCTGATGGAACAAGCTTGAACATTCCAAAAAGAGCAACAAGAAGAATTAAGTATGTAACTATTGTTCTTTTTGGCATTTCAACGAAATATTCTGTACCTTTTATAAAAGCGTCTTTTGTGCGCTCAAATGCTCTATCGAATTTCTTTAACGAAACATCCCAAGCATAAGCTAAAAATTCACCCCAAGCTTTTATTTTTTCAAATCCTTGAAGTTCTTGTTTATCTGCCCAATAATCGTTATACAATTCTCTATATTTTTCATAATAACTTCTCTGAGGCATATCTTCTTTACTTCTTAAGAATATTGCACACAAAGCAGGAGCCAATGTAAGCGCCATTACTGTTGAAATACCGACAGATACGGCAATTGTAAGAGCAAATTGTTGATACATTTTACCTGTAATGCCAGGAATAAAGGCAACAGGAACAAATACTGCCATTAATACCAAAGATGTTGCAATAACGGCAGATGAAACTTCTTCCATAGAAACAATTGCCGCTTCTTTTGGTTTTTTGCCCATTTCAATATGCCTTTGAACATTTTCGACGACAACAATAGCGTCGTCTACTACCGTACCAACAGCAAGAACAAGACCAAACAAGGTTAAAATATTAATTGAAAAACCAAATGCAGCAAAAGCAGCAAATGTACCAATTAAAGAAACAGGAATTGCACAAAATGGAACAATACTTGCCCTAGCATCCCCTAAGAACAAATAAACGGTGATTAAAACGATTAAAATCGCCTCAACAATAGCATGAATTACCTCTTCTAAAGAATCTTTAACAGCGTCTGTTGCATTATAAAACACACTATAAGCAATGCCATCTGGGAAGGATTTAGACAATTCTTCCATTTTTTTATTACATTTATTTGCTACATCTATTGAATTTGCATAAGATAGTTGATTAACTGACATAACCGCAACTGATTTATTATCAACCTTACCATCAGTTACATAGTTTTCACCTGCAAGCTCAACTCTAGCAACGTCTTTAACTCTTATTGTTTGACCCATGGAGCTTGAGCGTACAATAATATTTTCAAATTCTTCAACTGTTTTTAAACGCCCTGGGGTTCTTAAAGTAAGCGCCATTTCAGTCACTTTTTGCATTGGCTGATTACCAAGTGCACCCGCTGAAACCTGAGCATTTTGAGCGTTAATTGCAGTTGCTACTTCAGTTGGCGAAACATTTAACGCTGCTAGCTTTTCGCTATCAAGCCAAATGCGCATAGAATAATCTTTTCCGCCAAAAACTTGAACTTCGGCAACACCAAAAATACGAGCAAGCTCATCTTTTAAATAAATTGCCGCATAGTTTGATAATTCAACTAAACTTACAGAATTATCAGGCGAATATATGCCATAATATAGCAATCCGCCACCGCCTGTGTTTTGTTTAACCGTTAAACCATAACGAGATACATCAGAGGGCAAGCGGGAAGTTACAAGCGATACTTTATTTTGAACGTTTACTACGTTCATATCAGGGTCAGAACCTACTTCAAAATATATTGTTAATCTATATTGACCATCTTTAGAGTTAGAAGTCATATATAGCATTCGCTCAACACCATTTACAGCTGATTCAATTGGTGCAGCTACAGTTGATTCAATTACGTCTGAGCTTGCTCCCATATATGTTGCAGATACTGTTACTTGAGGTGGTGTAATTGTCGGATATTCTTCTAAGGCAAGGTTTTTCATTGCAATTAAACCAACAAGAATAATTACAATTGAAATTACAAAAGCAAATCTTGGACGATCAATAAAAAACTTACAATTCATTATTTTTTATCTCCCTCAACAGCTTTTGTTTCTTGTGTTTTTTCTTCTTTTTGAGCTTCAATTACACGAACTTTTTGTTTTGGCATTAATTTTGTTAAATTGGTAGTGATGAATTTATCGCCTTCTTTAAGACCATCTTTAATTATCCAATAATTTTCGTATGGTCCTGCATCTTTGAAATATCTTGTTTGAACAATATTATTTTCATCAACCACGTATACATATCTGCCTTTAGAATCTTGTAAAACGTATTCCTGAGGAACAGTTATAACATTTTGTTTAACATTAGAATAAACTTTAACCTTCACAAAATCCCCAGGGATTAAAATATGGTCATCATTTTTAAAAGTAGCCCTGAAATCAATTGTACCTGTTGATGTTGAAATTTGGTTATCAAAGAAATCTTGAACACCTTTGATTGGATACAATTGACCACTTGGCAAAACAACATCAACTTTTGCTAATTCTGCTCCTTTTTTAGGAATAAAATTTAATTTTCTTAATTGGTCAAACTGTTTTGAATCAACACTATATTTAACATAAATCGGGTTTGTTTTAATAACTGTTGCTAATGTTCCTGATTGCATAGTTACATAATTGCCTTCTTGAATATTAAGAGAGCCAATTTTACCATCCACAGGTGATTCTATTGAAGTATAGCTATAATTTCTTTGAGCTTCTGCTAACGCAGCGTTTGCCGCTGCAACCTTAGCACTTGCAGCTAATTTATCTGCATATAAGCCATCATAAGTTGATTTTGAAATATAATCTTTTTTAACAAGCTCTTCGCCTCTATCATAATCACGATTAGCCTTGAACGACACTGCTTTTGCGTTTTCTAAATCTGCTTTAGCTTTGTTTAAATTATTTAAATATTGAGTAGGTTCAATTGTTAATAAAATTTGTCCTTTTTTAACAAAATCACCTTCCTTAAAATGTTTCTTTTGAAGATATCCGTCAATTCTTGCAACTAAATCAACCTTATCAGAAGATTGAACTCTTCCTGGAATTTCAATTGATTTATATATTTCCATTTGCTTAATTTCGTCTAATTGCACACTTGGTGTTGCACTTGCAGCAAGCATTTTCGCCCTATCTGCTTCACTTATTTTTACCGATATATAACGTAAACCTACTAAAACAGTGATAACAATAGCAGTAATTATTAATATTTTTTTCATAGTTGTTAACCTATACGCTCCCCAATTTACAAATTTACTTTACCATAATTTGCCTTAAATAATGCGAATTTTAACGTAAAATCGTTTAATCTACGTAGTAGCAAAATATATTACTACGCTAAAAATTATTTTTCAAATTATCCATATAGATAATAGTGTTTTTAAACAATTAGCTAATTTAAAAATTTGAAAATCTAAGATAATAAAATTATCCCCAAAGCTAAATTGGGAGGTGGAATATGAATTTAAGATACTTTAAATTTTTAATCAAAAAAACGCAAAAATATCACAAAAAAGCTACAAATCCGTTTTTAGAAACTGATTTTGAAAACAACCCATACAAAAGCATATATGAACAAACATATATCTGGGTTACTAAAGAAAATAAAAAATACTAGCTATTAAAGAGCGTTAGCACCAGAAATTACTTCTGTTAATTCTTGAGTAATTTTAGCTTGACGCTCTTTGTTATATTCAATTGTTAAAGTTGAAATCATATCTTGAGCGTTATTTGTAGCAGCACTCATAGCAGTCATTCTTGAAGATAATTCTGAAGCTTGAGCTTCTAAAAATGCTTGATAGATTACATTTGTAATATACATTGGAACAACTTTACCTAAAACTGTATTCAAATCAGGCATATATTCGCTCAATGGCTCAATTTTATGAACATCATGAGAAACTTTTAACTCTTTATCAAGTTCTTCATCTCTAAAATCGCTAATTTCGTTATCTACAATTGCAGGTAACAACTGCCAAGATTCCGTAATGCAAGTCATCATGTTTTTATATCTTGTTGTAACAAGATGAATTTCATCAATTTCTTTTGCAATATAGTCTTTTGCTAAAGCATTAGCTACAACATAAGCACTTGATGCATCTATGCCATCTAAAACTGTTGTGTAAACTTGTTTTATTTCAAAGTCTAATCTTTTTTGAGCGCTTCTTATAGCTGGAACTGCTTTTTGACCAATCAAATAAACCTTAACGCTTTTGCCCTCTTGAAGATTTTTTTCAATTAAATTCAAACTATAACGAACAACATTTGCACTATATGCGCCCGCCAAACCTTTATTTGAAGATACAACAGCAATTGCAACGCTTTTAACTTCTCTTTTTTCTAATAATGCAGGATAATTTTCAATGCTATCTTTTGCGTTAATTTTATTTTCACATTTATTTTTAAGAGTTTCCTGATAAGCCCAAGAAAACATTTTATGTAACTCAAGAGTAAAAGGACGAGACGCTTTAACGGCAACTTCTGCTTTTTTTACTTTCGCCGCAGCAACCATTTTCATTGCTCTTGTAATTTTTTGAGTATTTTTAATAGAATTTATTCTATCTTTTATGTTTCTTAGATTTGCCATTTTATTACCCTGTAATTAATTATGTATTTTAAATATTTTTCTAATGAATTGTGCCTGTAAATCTGCTAGTGCAAACAGTGCTATTGGAACCAAAAATAATGGACCAACAATAGTAATTGTGCTTATTGCTACAAGTACACCAAACAAAAGCAAAACGAAAAATCTAATTATTGCAAATTTGGCATATTCAGCAAAATTATTAATTAAAACAAATTTGATAGCATTCAATTTAAAGAATGAACCAAATTTTAAATTTGTCGCAAAAACCATCAAAGCTGCATCAACCAAAGCACCAGCAACTATTGCAAAAATAAAAAATGGAATCATTGCACCAGCCGCTGAAGAGGGGTCTTTTGCAAGTACAGCAACATTAAACACAAGCATAATGATGATATACCAAGCAGAATATGCCATTACCTTTAAACCACTAATGCCTATTTTTTTAATATTCCATTCAGGTAAAGAAATTTGTGGTTTAAATATTCGATGATTTGTTAACACGGCGTAATAACCAGCTTGAATTATTGAAAAAACAACTGCACCAATCATTGGAATAAAATTCAACAAAGAAAGCCCTACTAGCGTAAAATAGGTCTTTTTCCAACCTTCTTGTTGTTTAAAATAACTTAGCGAGTGTTTTACGTCCATGATTTTCCTTGTACGCCACTATCTCTTAGAGTGTCTACGTGCTTCAAATACGTTTTCTTTGAAGTTTTTGATGTGTTTAACTAATTCTTCTTTATCTGAATCTTCAAGCTTAGCGCCGTCATTTAGCTTAGCCTCTAGCTCTGAACATTCAACAGAGAAGTATTCAAAGAATTGTTTTTTAAATTCTTGAATGTCTTTATTTTCAACATCGTTTACATAACCTTCATTTCCACAGAAAAGAATTGCAACTTGTTGAGCAACTGAAAGAGGGTTATATTGTGGTTGAATTAATATTTGAGTTAATTTTTCACCTTTTAGCAATTGTGCTTTTGTTGCAGCGTCTAAGTCTGAAGCGAATTGAGCAAAAGCAGCAAGTTCACGGTATTGTGCCAAATCTAAACGTAATTGACCGGCAACTTGTTTAACACCTTTTGTTTGAGCCGCACCACCAACACGAGATACTGAAATACCTGCGTTAATCGCTGGTCTTTGACCTGAGTTAAATAAATTTGATTCTAGGAATATTTGACCATCTGTAATTGAAATTACATTTGTTGGAATGTATGCACTAACGTCACCTGCTTGAGTCTCGATGATAGGTAGAGCAGTAATTGAACCAGCTCCTCTTTCATCTGATAATTTACAAGCACGTTCTAATAAACGAGAGTGTAAGTAGAATACATCCCCTGGATATGCTTCACGTCCTGGTGGTCTTTTTAACAATAATGACATCGCACGGTATGCTTGTGCGTGTTTTGTTAAGTCATCATATATAATTAAAACGTGTTTGCCATTTTCTAAAAATTCTTCAGCTACAGCACAACCAGCAAATGGTGCGATGTATTGTAATGGTGCAGAATTATCAGCTGTTGCAGAAACGATTATTGAATAATCCATAGCACCTTTTTCTTCTAAAGTTTTTGCAATATGTGCAACAGTTGATGTTTTTTGACCAATTGCAACATAAATACAAATTACATCTTTTCCTTTTTGGTTGATGATTGTATCAATTGCAATAGCAGTTTTTCCAGTTTGTCTATCACCAATAATAAGCTCACGTTGTCCACGGCCAATTGGAGTTAAGGCATCAATTGCAGTCAAACCAGTTTGTAGGGGTTCATGTACAGATTTTCTTTCGATTATGCCAGGAGCACCGCGTTCAATTGGACGTATTTTATCGGTATGAATATCGCCTTTACCATCAATTGGAACACCAGTTGGGTCAATAATTCTTCCT
>JAZUSV010000201.1:0-4677 GCA_045606885.1 Candidatus Gastranaerophilales bacterium
AACTTTTCAAGCTTTTCTATTTCTTTATAAGCTTCTTTATATTTTTTTATTTTGATTAATATATCTGCCTTAAAAAGCCTGTAGCTAACATTAGTCGGATTTATTGCAATTGCTCTATTAATAAAAGGTAAAGAATAAGCATATTGCTTTGTTTCCATAAACGCTCTTGAAACAATATGATTATAAAAATCATGTTTTAAATATTTTATTTTATGTTTCAAAAGCTCTGAAGCAGCTTCATCTGCACTATTATCAAAATAGATACTTGCATACAATTTTGCAAAAGCAATTTCTTCTTCAATGCTCAGTTTGTTTCTTGGCTTATAGCTGTTCTCTAAGTCCAAAATATTATCGTAAAACTGATTTTTATAAACAATTTTTTCTATTGCTTTATCACCTAAAGAAAAAAATCCTATTTCATAAAACACTCGTGCCAATGCCAATAAAGAAGTATCATTGTTTACCTTATCAATCAGCAAATTATATTCATCATAAGCAACTTTTGCATTTCCTTGGTTAAATTTTGAAGTAATTGCAATAAATTCTCTTCTTATTTGCGACTTTTCAATTGCAACTGAATCATCTTGTTTTGTATCATTAGTTAAAAAGCTATCAACAATATTGGCAATATTGAAATAGCTATTATTTTTAGAGCTATTTTGAACTTCACTTTGCACTTCAGGAAGCAATAAATCGTCACTTTGTGCAAAAGAAACACCAGACAACACCAAAATAAAAAACAACGACAGAGCAAATTTTCTTTTTATTTTTTTCATTCCTGTTTTTTATTCCTTTGAACCATAGTGATAATATTTGTCAAATGTCTCTACTAATTGTCTTTGCTTAGAAGAAATAGCGTCATTTTCACTATTAAGGATAGCATATAATTCAGATAAATTGAACTCCTTTAAAATATTTTCATCCTGTGAAAAATCACAAGTTATATCATCAACCATAACTTTTAAAATTTCATAAGAAGAAATGCTCATAAAAGCATTTACCAAATTTTCATCAAAGTGTTTATTTTTCCCTTCAACCATGATTTGAAGAGCGTCTTTGATATTCATTTTGTCACGGTAGTGTCTTTTTGAAGTTATCGCATCAAAAACATCGCTAACTGCTAAAATTCGTCCACCAAGAGGGATTTGCTCTCCCTTCAAACCTTTAAAATAACCTGTTCCGTCATACTTTTCATGGTGAGACGAAGCAATTTTAGCTACATCTTTAAAGTTGTCTGAAATATAAACTTTGCCCAAAATGCTATGAGTCAAACGAACGTGCTCTTTGATGTGTTCATATTCTTCAGGGGTTAATTTACCTTCTTTTTGTAAAACAGAATCCTTGATACCAATTTTACCAATATCATGAAGCAAAGAGGCGTTTTTAATTATTTCTTTTTCTTCATCTGATAGTTTGCATTTTTCGCAAATTAAACCAGCATATTTTGTAACTCTTCGTGAGTGACCAGATGTGATTTTATCACGAGCGTCGATAGAGGCTGAAAGCGTATTAATAAAGCTTGAAAACAACTTTTTCTGTTCTTCAATCAATTTCTTTTGTTTTGAGAACAAATTAGCATTTTCAAGAGCAATCCCTGCGCTTGAACCAATTGCGATAAGCAAATCTTCATCTTTTTGGGTAAAATCACCATTGAATTTATTTAAAACTTGAAACACGCCAACAATTTGGTGGGATAGATTTCTAATTGGCATACATAAAATGTTTCTTGTTTTGTATCCTGTTTGAAGATCAATTTCTTTGTTAAAATATTCGCTTTCATACGCATTTTTAATATTAATTGTTTCGCCTGTCATAGCGACATGACCTGCTAACCCTTTGTTTGAAGCAAAGCGAATTTCTTGCATTTCAAGTCCTAATGCAACCTTGCTCCAAAGCTCATTATTTTCATCATCAAGCAAAAATACTGTACATCTATCAGCGCTCAGTGCCTGCTGAATTTGCTGAGCAATTATCGTTAATAAAGAATCAATATTTGTTTCAATTGCAATTGTTCTACCAACTTGCAAAAGAGCCAACAATGCGTCATCTTTAATTTCATTTGGGATAAAAGAAGGCGGAGCCGATAATATTGTTTTTTCCTTGTTTTCGCTTTCAATTCTTTGTTTATAAGTTAAAATTGCCTCGTCAAAATTTCTTGTCGTAGCTGTTTTGATATATAAACTTGCTTTAATTAAATTAATAGCTACATCAATATTTTTTTCATAATATTCGACAAGTGCAGAACAAAACAGATTTATTTTTTGTGCAACTAAATCACAGGAAGAATTTGCAAGATATTTTGCGTCGTTTAACAAGTTTAAAGTTTGGTAATATCTTGCTCCTTGACGATAATTATTAAGCGCAAGATAAGACATTGCAATCGAAACCATATCAAAAGATTTTACTGCAATTGAGGTTTTATGAATATCATTTAATTCTTTAGAATTTAAAAGTTTATCAGCACAAATACGCTCAAAAAAAGAGTCCAACAAAAACTCTTTCATTTTCTGAATTTGTTTATCTTCAATATTATGCAAAGACTTGCTCATATTCTATCCCAATAATATTTTAGAATTATTATAATTCCATGTCAATTAAAGATAGTCTATTTAATATACTTATTTTTTAATTAATTCAGACAACTCTTGTGTCACAATCTGCATTGCTTTATTAGTTTCAATGTCTTTTTTTAATTTTTCGTGTTGATACATAATTGTTGTATGATTTTTATTAAATTCTTTTGCAAGATTAGGATAACTTAAATCCAACAATTCACGAGAAAGATAAATTGCATATTTTCTAGCGTTTACAACTTCTTTTGCCCTTGCAGTTGATAAAATTTCATCCTTATCAACACAAAAATATCTAGCACAAGTTTCTAAAATATTATCTACAGTTATTTTCTTTTTCTTTTCACCAAAATTCAAATATTCTTTAGCCAACTCAACTGTCAGCTCTTCTCCTTCAATCGAAGCTCGAGCACTTACTTTGTTGTATGCTCCTTCAAGTTCTCGAACATTTGTGTCATATTCTTTAGCTAAAAAGAGTGCAACATCATCTGAAATTGGAAATTCCGATAAAATTGCATGACGCTTAACTATTTCCATTCTAGTTTCTAAATCTGGAACTTTAATATTTGCTTCAATTCCCCATTCAAAACGACTTCTCAATCTATCAGGAATTAATTCAAAAGCAGACAATGGTCTATCTGAAGCAAAAATAATTTGCTTTCCTGCATGATATAGTGCATCAAATGTGTTAAAAATTTCTTCTTCAGTTCTTTTTTTGCCATCAATCCATTGAATATCATCAATTAATAAAACATCAACATTTCTGTGCATATCTCTAAATTTGCGCATTTTTTCATTGACATCTCCGGAATTTTTACAAGTCGCAAGAGATTCAATTAACTTATTTCCGAAATCTTCCGCTTTTGTATAACGAATTTTCAAATTAGGAAAGTTTTTCAATATTTTGTGTCCAATTGCTTGCATTAAGTGGGTTTTACCTAAGCCAACAGAGCCTGAAATAAACAAAGGATTATATTTTTGCCCAGGAGCCTCTGCTATCATTTGTGCAATTTTATATGCAAATTTAGAATTTTCTCCCTCTACAAAATTTTCAAAAGTGTATTTTAAATTTAGCCCGCAAAATGAATGCATTTGAGCTAAATTTTCCATTTTTTGAGCAACTTCAGAATGTTCTTTTTGTTCTTTTGTTTGCTTTGGCGCTTTTTTCTTTTTAACCGTCTCATCTAAAACAAAACGAACTACTCTTTTTAATTCTGTTGCTTCAAAAAGCGCTTCTTCAACTTCTTTTATATGCTTTTGTTGAAGAACTTGAATACCAAAACTTTGATTGCTTTTGATTAGAAAAATACCATTTTCGCTTTCTTCAAGCAAAGGCAGCGCAGGTTCTAAAGACATTATCCAAGGTTTAACAAAACCCGGAAGTCTGTTTTCTAAAATATGTATAAAATTATCCCACGCCTCAAGCTCTTTTTTGTTCAACAAATTACTCAAAAGCTACCATTCCTAAATATTTTATCCAACCATTAACGAGCAAGCATGCTCATTAAAACCATTTTACTATAAACAATTTTAATTCCAAAATGTCTATAGTTCAAAATTTACTTTTTCAACAATCGGCGTTTTAGTAATACTGTCAAAAAAGTATAAATCTCTAGGATTTATTCCAAAATCCATTACATCAGATTTTGGAGCCGAAGAAGGCACAACTGCACAAAAATCACTTTCACCTATTTTAAAGTAAACATTTTTGTGCGACCCTAAATTCTCTTCAAAAGAAACATTTGCACTAAATCTTACAATATTGAAGTTATAACCTGTGCTTGCAGAAGAAGCAATATCTTCACTTCTAATACCTACAATTACATTTTTATAATTTTGAAGTTCATAAGGAAGATAATTTAAGCTTATTGAAACATCCCCAAAAATGAGATATCCGTTGTTTATTTCTGCGTATGCTAAATTCATCGGATTTGTGCCCATAAATGTTGCAACGAAAGTATTTTGAGGACTGCTATATATGTTTTGTGCTGTATCTATTTGCTGAATTTTTCCTTTGTCTAAAACAACAATCCTATCCCCCATAGTCAAAGCTTCTGTTTGGTCATGGGTAACGTATATGAAAGTTGTTTTTAATTTTTGGTGAAGT
>JAZUSV010000202.1:0-4467 GCA_045606885.1 Candidatus Gastranaerophilales bacterium
GTTGCGTTGAGCAACGGCAGACAGCTCGAAACCATTCTATGGCGACGTAGGAGCGCAAGGCATAGCCTGAGCACCACAGGAGCCAAAGTACAGGAGCGGAATTTGTCCGTTCAAACCAACCCTCAAAAACAAAAAAACCAATAAAATAAAAAACGAAGGAGATTTAATCTTATGGCTAGAGAAAAATTCGAAAGAACCAAGCCACACGTTAACGTTGGTACTATTGGTCACGTTGACCACGGTAAAACAACATTAACTGCTGCTATTACAGGTTGTATGGCTGCTGCTGGTCAAGCTGAAGCAAGAAAATTCGATGAAATCGATGCTGCTCCAGAAGAAAAAGCACGTGGTATCACCATTTCAACTGCTCACGTTGAATATGAAACTGCTACACGTCACTATGCTCACGTTGACTGCCCAGGCCACGCAGACTATGTTAAAAATATGATTACAGGTGCGGCTCAAATGGACGGCGCTATTCTTGTAGTTGCTGGTACAGATGGTCCAATGCCTCAAACAAAAGAACACATCCTACTTGCTCGTCAAGTTGGTGTTCCAAACATCGTTGTATTCTTAAACAAATGCGACATGGTAGATGATGATGAATTATTAGACTTAGTTGAAATGGAAGTTAGAGAATTATTAACTTCTTATGAATTCGACGGAGACAACATTCCATTCATCAGAGGTGCAGCTTTAAAAGCTTTAGAAGCTGTTCAAGCTAACAATACTATCGCTCGTGGTGAAGACAAATGGGTTGACAAAATTTGGGAACTTATGGATGCTATCGATTCTTACTTCCCAGAACCTGTTCGTGACTTAGACAAACCATTCTTAATGCCAGTTGAAGACGTATTCTCTATCACAGGTCGTGGTACAGTTGCTACTGGTAGAATCGAACGTGGTATGGTTAAAGTTGGTGACGAAGTTGAATTAGTTGGTCTAGGCGAAACTAAGAAAACTACAGTTACTGGTGTTGAAATGTTCAGAAAACAACTTGACCAAGGTCAAGCTGGTGACAACGTAGGTGCTTTACTTCGTGGTATTGACAAAACTGAAATCCAACGTGGTCAAGTATTAGCAAAACCTGGTTCAATCACACCTCACCACAAATTCACAGCTAACGTTTATGTATTGAAAAAAGAAGAAGGTGGACGTCACACTCCATTCTTCCCAGGATACCGTCCTCAATTCTATATTAGAACAACTGACGTAACAGGTTCAATCAAATTCGACGGCGAAATGGTAATGCCTGGTGATAACGTTGTAATGGAAGTTGAATTAATCAACCCTGTTGCTATTGAACAAGGTATGAAATTCGCTATCCGTGAAGGCGGAAGAACAGTTGGCGCTGGTGTTGTAGATAAAATTATCGAATAATTCAATCTATAACTAAATAACATTAAAAAGACTCCAAGCAATTGGAGTCTTTTTTGTTGCCCAAAAATAATTAAAATAGTAAAATAAACATATTGCAATACGCATATACGGAGCAACAACAGTGAAAATATTTTTCGATAACACTTCTTTTAGGGCAAATTATGTTGTCAACGGAAAGCAAACCCCAAAAGAAACTAATTCTTTGTATAAAGAAAAAATTAAAATGTTAGAAAAAAACAGACGACTTGCAGTTCAAGCGCAAGAATATTTGCAAACACCAATTATGCAAGAAGTTATTAGTTCTCTTCCGCATGATTCATTTGTTAGATTAAACACAGGTGTGCTTGATAGGGGTAACGCCAAAGAAGATGAAATATTAGAATATACTCCTTTTATTTCATTTGAAACTAAAACCATCAACGAACAAATTGCCCTTAATAAAAATCTAGGTAAAAACGTTGGTATGCTTGATTTATCACTTGATGAAACGGGTAATTTGAATAAAAATCAAATTAACGATTGGCTTACTTCAATAATGAATTATTTTTCATAAAAAAAAGCCCTTTTGGGCTTTTTTTAGTAATTACATGTGCTGCATTCTTCGTGGTCTCTGAAGGATAAAATAAAATATCCAATAGCACAAAGTCCGACAATTGTGTAAATTACTCGAGATAGTGCACTCATTTCTCCAAACAAGAAGCTTATAAGGTCAAAATTAAAAGCACCAATTAAGCCCCAATTTAGTGCGCCAATTAACACAACTGTATAAGTTATCGCTTTAATAATATTCATAATGCATTCTCCATTAATTCCTACATTGACATTATGAATATTTTTTTCAATAAATTTAATACCCAAAAGTATAATATTATATTTGTTTAATAACTCGACAAGGGTTTCCAACAGCAATGGTATTTGAAGGAATGTCTTTGACTACAACAGAACCAGCACCGATTGTGATATTATCTCCAACTGTCACCCCTGCAAGAATTGTCACGTTTCCGCCTATCCAAACATTAGAACCAATTGTAATTGGTTTAGCATATTCTAAAAGTTTATTTCTCTCAATTGGGTCTGTTGGGTGTTGTGCTGTATAAAATCCACAATTTGGACCAATGAAAACGTTATTGCCAAATGTTACTTTTGCACAATCTAAAATCACAAGATTATGATTTGAATAAAAATTTTCGCCTAACTCAATATTGTAACCATAATCGCAATAAAAATTTGGTTCAATTAAAAAATTTTTGCATACCTTACCTAAAAGTTTTGTAAGAATTTCCCTTTTTTTATTTGTTTCATTGGGTCTTAGTAAATTATATTCGTAGCATAAATTTTTTGCGTTTAATCTTTCGTTTGATAACTCTTCGACGGTTGAATCATACAAAAGACCAGCCAACATTTTTTCTTTTTCGTTCATTATTTCACCTTGAAAACAACGTTTGCTACTGCTGTTACTTTTTTGTCAATGCTTGAAGTGTCGTTTATTCCCATGTCTGAAACCATTGTAGAATCTACAGGAGTGATTTGAAAAACGCCCATGCGCATTGATTTAACTTTTCCGACGCTTGAACCTGTTGCGCTTAACATCGAACTTGCTCTTTGTTTTGCGTCAAGTGACGCTTCTTTCAGTAAATCAACTTTAATTGAAGCTAAATCGGAATAAAAATATTCAGGAGAATAAACTTCAACATTAATTCCTTTGTTAATTAAGGTTTGGATATCTGTTGAAATTTCTTTAATTTTTAAAACATCATCAGATTTAATTTCGATATGTTGCGAGCCTTCATAAGCTATAATTTCATTTGTGCTATAGCCTTTTTCGTTTTGACGATAGATATTATAACCATTCATTGATTTAATATCAATTTCTTCTATACCTTTGTTTTTGAGATATTCAAGAACTTGCGGAGTTTGTTTTTTCAGATGGGCAAAGGCTTCTTTTTGGTTAATTTTTCTTGTGCGAATTGTAAAACCAAGTTTTGCGCTGTCAGATTTAACAATTTTAGAAGCCGAACCCGTTACGGTTATGTTTTCATCTTTTGATATTTTTGAAGCGAAAATAACGGAGGCAATTAAAAGCCCAAAAGTAATTATTAAACAAGAAACTAAAATTTGAAATTTTTCCAATTTTTCCATTTTTTTCTCCTTTTGAATAATTATAATTATTTTTCAATAAACATACAATCGCCATAGCTGAAAAAGCGATATTTTTCATCGACTGCGTGTTTGTAGGCTTCAAAAACAAAGTCTTTTCCTGCAAAAGCGGAAATTAACATAATTAAAGTTGATTTTGGCAAATGAAAATTGGTGATTAATTTGTCAATTGATTTAACTTCTTGTGGTGGATAGATAAAAATATCTGTTTTGTCTTTTGTTTCAACAATTTTGCCGTGTTTTCGATATGTTGCTTCTAAACATCTTAGCGCAGTTGTTCCAACTGCAATAACAGAGCCTTTTTTGTTGTTAATTAGGTCTGCGGTTTCTTGTGAAATTGAAAAACTTTCAAAATGCATTGTGTGCTCTTTTAAGTCCTCAACTTTTACAGGCATAAACGTTCCAAGCCCAACGTTTAAGGTTACATAAGCGATATGAACACCTTTTGCTTTAATTTTTTCTAATAGCTCTTGTGTAAAATGCAAACCAGCAGTAGGCGCTGCTGCTGAGCCAATGTTGCGTGCAAAAACAGTTTGATAATTGTCTTTGTCGTCTTCTTGGATTTCTCTAGAAATATATGGCGGAAGCGGTATTTTTCCGTATTTATTTAAGGTTTCATAAATATCGTCACCACTAAAAATAACTTCAACAATATATTTTGGAATTTCATTTTCGCTGTTTGCGAGATGTTTTTTAATTAATTTTATTTTAAAATCAGACGAAACTTCTAAAATTTCCCCTTCTTTCACACGTTTTGCGTTTTTTGTTAAAACTTCCCAATGGTTAGAATTATCAATTGGATTTAAGAAAAACACTTCAACACTAGCACCTGTTGAACGATGTGCAATGACACGAGCCGGGTATACTTTTGTGTCGTTTAAAACCAAAATATCGTCTTTGTTTAATAAATCTAAAACATCATAAAAATAT
>JAZUSV010000203.1:0-7211 GCA_045606885.1 Candidatus Gastranaerophilales bacterium
TTGCATTTTTTAAATAATTCTTTTATATAGAAAAGGGAGGGAAACAAGTGCAGTAAATAAGCTAAGACATTATTTATTTCACTTTTTTTATTATGCTAGCAAAAATTTCCGATATAGATAGAACCAAAATAGCAAGTGATATATTAATCGAATATCTTACAATTAAAGATGAAAATCCAGACTGCATAATTCTTTTTCAGATTGGCGCTTTTTGGGAAACATTATTCGAAGATGCAAAAATCATATCGGAATTAACAGGAATGGCGCAAGGTACAAGAGTCTTTAAGGGAATAGGCGAAGTTGTTCAATGTGGTTTTTCTTCACTAAAAAACTTTGAAATTTACATAAAGCGCCTATTGGATGATAACCACAAAATATGTATATGTACTGAAATAATAGACGACAAAGGAAAGCTTAAAAGGCAAATTTCAAGGAAATATACAAAAGGAACAATCGGAGAAAAAGAACTCTTGAATTCATACGAAAACAACTACATTTTGGCAATTTACGAAACAGATGGCGCCAACCAAATAGCTTATGCAGATGTTTCAACAGGGCAATTTTACAAAACATCAGGCACAAAAGAAGAAATAAAACTTGAAATAAAAAAAATAGAACCTAACGAAATAATTGTTCTTAATTCACAAGCTCAATACTTTGAAGAGCATACGCAAAACTTTCACACAACAACACTAGATTCCTCATTTGATAGTGAAAATGCCGAAACATTGTTGAAAAAATATTGCAAATATACGCAAAAAGAATTTTGCACAGAACTAGATGAAATAATCGAATATAATTTAAACAAATATCTAGCAATGGATGACACAACAAGAAAAAATTTAGAATTAACAAGAACAAAAATGTTTTTAAAGAAAAAAGGTAGCTTGCTTTGGTTTTTAAACAACACAAAAACCCCAATGGGTGCAAGAATGTTAAAAAAATACATAAGCGAACCGCTTTTAGACATAGCTAAAATAAAAGAACGACAAGACGCCATTGAAGAATTAACAAACAATCCGCAAATACTTACAAAGCTTTTAAATATTCTTGAATGTTTTTGTGATTTTTCAAGAATATGCGCACGAATTTCAAACTCCACAATATTACCAAAAGATTTGCTCTCAATTGCAAAAAATTCATATAGCATGGATAAATTATATGAAATATGCAAAAATTTAAATTCAAAACTCTTAAAATTAGACAAAAATAGCTGCTTACAAGTACTAGAATTTAGCAAAAAAGTTGAAAGTGCAATAGATGAGAATGCTTTTGATGAGCTAAAAAGTGGCGGAATTATAAAAGAGGGTTACGATTCAAATCTTGATTACCTAAAAGAAAAACTAGCACAAATCCAAAAACGAATTCATCAATATCAAGAAAAAGAAAAAAACCGTCTTGAAATAGAAAAGCTAAAAATCGATTCATCAAAAGTTCTTGGTTTTTTTATTGAAATACCAAACACAAAAATACAAAAAGTGCCAAATAATTACCTTAAAAAGCAAGGATTATCAAACTGCACACGATACACAACCCAAGAGCTAAATCAATTAGAACAAGAGTACTTCAACTTGAAATACAAAGCAAACGAATACGAATACGAGCTTTACTGTGAAATCAGAAAAAAAGCAAAACAATGCACCAACTTAATTAGAAGTATTTCAAAAGAAATTGCCAAAATAGATGTGCTTGCATGTCTTGCTCAATGTGCACACGAAAACAATTTTATAAAACCACAGTTTAACTCAGAAGGTATTTTCATAAAGGACGGATATCACCCAAGTCTTTTAAAATTAAAAAACGAAATAATTAAAAATGATACCGAAATCAAAAACGGCAACACTATAGTGCTAACAGGTGCAAACATGAGTGGAAAATCCACTTATCTTAAACACAATGCAATAATTACGCTATTAGCACAAATTGGCTCTTTTGTTCCAGCAAAAGAAGCAGACTTAACAATAATAGACAGGCTTTTTCTTCGTCAAGGTTCAACAGATGATATAATCAACAATAATTCAAGCTTTATGGTAGAAATGAATGATTTAAAATTTATACTAGACAACATTACAAATTCATCTTTTATTCTTCTAGATGAACCCGCAAAAAGCACAAATAGCAAAGAAGGTGGAGCAATATCAAGAGCTTTTTGCGAATACTTATTAGAACATTATGACGCCAAAGCTATTATTGCCACACATAACGACGAATTAACAAAATTAGAACAAAGTCATCCCCAAAATGCAACAAACTATGTAATGGGTAGTAACAATTTCTCTGAAGGAGAAATTATAGACAGAAAAATCAAAAAAGGTATTATAAAAACAAGCCTTGCAATAAACACTGCAAAGCTTGCAAACCTACCTTTTGAAATTATTGAAAAAGCTCAAAAATTCATTTTAAATTAACTATTTCCCAGCTCTTCCATATATATCTTTGTATCTTATGATATCTTCTTCGATTAATTTATCACCTTTTTGAACTTCAATAATTTTTAATTCACTGTCATAAGGATTAGCTAAAGAGTGAATTGCTTTAACAGGAATGTCAATAGATGAACCTGCTTTTAACATATACACTTTGTCATCCAACGTAACACGAGCAATACCCGACAAAACAACCCAATGCTCAGAACGATGGTTATGAGATTGCAAACTCAATTGACCTTTTTTAGAAACACAAATCAATTTAGTTAAATACCCTTCACCTTGATTTAAAACAGTGTAATATCCCCAAGGACGATAAACCGTTGTATGAATTTTATGGGCATCATTTTTTTCTTCTTTCAATTTTTCAAAAACATTTTTTACACCTTGTGTATCGTTTTTATTACATGCCAAAATTGCATCAGAAGTTTCAACAATAATTACATCTTTTAACCCAACACCAGCTACCATTCTATTTGAAGAATAAAGCATAGAATTTTCGCAATCTTTTGCAATTACGTTTCCAATTTTTACATTACCCTTTTCGTCTTTTTTGTTGATATCATACACAGCATCCCAAGAACCCAAATCGCTCCAATCAGACTGCATTTTTACCATTGCAATATTTTTAGCTCGTTCCATTACAGCATAATCAATCGAAATTGAAGGATACTTATCAAATGTCATGTAGTCAATATCGTTTTGAATTGTAAAATTAAATTTTTGAGTAATCTCATATATTTCAGGAGCAGTTTCTTTAAGAGTTTCCATTAAAACAGATGCTTTAAATACAAAAATACCTGCATTCCAAAAATATGAACCGTCTTTTAAATATTCTGTTGCGGTTTTTAAATCTGGTTTTTCTTTAAAACATTCAACACTATAACCTGTTTCAAGCTCTTTGCCTGCCTTAATATAACCAAAACCTGTACCAGCCTCTGTTGGTTTGACTCCAAGAGTTACAATATATCCTTCCTTTGCAAGTGTTTGGGCTTCTTCGACAGTTTTTCTAAAAGCTTCGTTGTTTTCTATTAAGTGGTCAGAAGGAACAACGATAATAATATCATCATGACCGCAATCTAAAATAAATTTTGTAGCTATTGCAATAGCAGGAGCTGTATTTTTAGCAGCAGGTTCTGCGATAATTCTTGCATCTTTGTTATACTCACTTAATTGCATTCTAACGTCGCTGATGTGTTTTGCATTGGTAATTGCAAGAATATTATCAACATCCATTATACCCATTAAGCGTTCATAAGTTCGTTCTAATAAACTTTTATTTGAACTTATTTTCAAAAGTTGTTTTGGATATAGTTCACGAGATAATGGCCAAAGTCTTGAACCAGAACCGCCAGCTAATATTATTCCATGCATATTTAACACCCCTTATAGCAACTATTTAATAGGTAAATTATAGCATAAATCAAAGCATGGGGTTAAATATTAACATATCAAAATTTTATATTTTTATACATTATAAAAGTATGAAAATAAGCGCAAATTACACATTCAACAATCAAACAATAAATTATAAAGGAAAAAGTAACATCTTTAGACCTTTTTTCTTGCGTGAATTAAAAAAAGATTCTTTTGAAAAAACAACAACTTCAACTCAAAGCAACAAAGTTAGCTCTCAAACAAGCGAAAAAGAAATTAGAGCAATTTATAATGAAGTCTTTGATAAAGTATTAGAATATACTCCAATTTTAAAAAAATTAAACATTCAAAAACCACAACTTACATTCAATGAGAATTTAGATGCTTGGGCAGCATACGATTTTCCTTCAAACACAATCGAGCTTAGCACAACACTAAAAGAAAATATGTATGCTTTTGAAGCATATAACGAAAAGGAAGATTTAAGCTACGCTACTGTCGCTTTCAAAGAAACTCTTGATGAATTTTTGCCAAAATTAAAAGAACAATACGGCAAAATTGAAACAACAATTTTAAACAAAGAAGAAAAAGAATTAATTTTAAAAGGAATTTTAATACACGAATTAAGACATTGGACACAAGAACACATTCTTGCTTCAACAAAAGGCTGCCAAGCTCCGTATAAACGCAAATTAGAACTAATAAAACCAATTATTACCGCTCATGAAGAATTGGTTGAAATTGCCAAAAAAGAAAAGTTAGGACGAAAAAATATTAACGCATACAAAGCAAGACTTGCAAACGCAAGAAAAAAATATTGCTATATTTTAAACTACTCGCCAAAAGAAGTTCTTGATGAAAACTTTAAGCTGAGTGCTTCGATTGATTTAAGCGACAATGAATATTGGTCAATTAAAGAACATTTTTTACCCGCTTGTCTTAGATATAAAAATTCAGACGATAATGAATATAATTCAAATCCAACCGAAATAGACGCTTTTTATTATCAAGCACAATTTATGTTCAAAGAGGCAATGAGCAAAAATATGCTAGGTAAGATAAGAAGCAATGTACTTCAAGCAATCTTAACAAAAAGCGTAAGCAAAGGTTTTAGCTCTCTTGAAAGTTTAGAAGAGCACGGCTATCCGTCACTTTTTAACGGTTAGTTATTTCTTTGCAGACAAATATTCGTTTAGCGAATTTTCCCAATTAGGTAAAACATCTCCGCTATCCAAAACACAATATTTTGGTCTTAGCGCAGGACGTGGGAAATCACTTTTGTCAATTGCAGAAACTACAACATCTCTATTTTTAATTTCAAAAATTTTCTTTGTGAAGTCCGCCCAACCTGCACTTCCAGAAGAAGTTACATGATAAATTCCGTAAGGTTTCTTTTCTTTAATTGTTTCAATAATTTTTTTAGATAAATCTAAAGTGCTTGTAGGACAACCAATTTGATCATCCACAACAGAAATTTCTTTTCTGAAATTTGAAAAAGTAAGCATAGCATCAACATATCCACCTGAACCATATAACCAAGATGTTCTTAATATGTAATGCTTTTTGGTAGCTTTGATAATTTCTCTTTCGCCTGCTAATTTTGACTTTCCATATACATTTATAGGATTTGTAGCATCAGTTGTTTTGTATGGCTTTGAAGAATTACCATCAAAAACATTGTCAGTGGAAACATAAAGTATAGGAATATCATGTTTTTTAGCGATATGAGCAATATTTCTTGTACCAATTTGATTAACATTATAAGCTAATTCTGGATTATCTTCCGCTTGATCAATATTGGTGTAACCAGCCAAATGTATAATAAAATCAAGACTAATCTTATCCATAATTTCATTAACCATTTTTGTGTTGGTTACATCAAATATTTTTGAATTACAGGCCCAATATTGCCAACCTTCTTCGTCAAGCAATGGACACAAGGATTTCCCCAATAATCCTGATGCACCTGTAACTAAAATTCTCATCTAATAGCTTCGCCTTATAAAAAATAACTCTACTTTAGACTTTTTATATCATCTAATTATGATAAAATCAATATTATGAAGAAGTTTACTTATCTTATCTTAATACTTTTATTAATAGGCGGTTTTTGCTGTCTTGTCTTTAAAAAAGACTATGGCTACGACAAGGATTTGACCATTCAACAAGAACCTCTTAACATCACAAATAGTAAAATACCAAAACCTATCAATGTAACAATTAACCAAACAGATTACCTACAAACTCAGCTTCCAATAGGCAAATTTGGTGGAACATTCACATCAAGCATTTTGGGCGAACCAAAAACCTTCAACCCATACAATGCAAATGATGCAACAAGCGCAGAACTATCTGAAATAATGTATGACGGATTAGTTCAAACCTCTCCAAGTGATGGCAGCGTAATTCCAAAATTAGCAAAAAGCTTTGAAATTTTAAAAAACAAAAAAACATACATAATTCATCTGAGAAAAGGTATAAAATGGTCAGACGGCAAAGAAATTACCGCAGACGACGTTTATTTTACCTATAATACTATCATCTTTGGTGGCTTCGGAGATGGTGCAACAAAAGACGTTATGACAATAGATGGACAGTTGCCTAAAATTGAAAAAATCGACAAATACACTGTTAAATTTACAACGCCAAAACCTTTTGCGCCGTTTTTAAGAACATTATCTGCTTCAATTGTTCCAAAACATATATTCGAGCAAGCAACAAACAAAGGAAAGGAATATTTTTTAACTTTTCAAAGTATAGATGCAAAACCAAGCAAAATTGTTTCAAACGGGGCTTTTAAGCTAAAAGAATATACACCATCTCAACGTGTAATATTTGAAAAAAATCCAAACTACTATTTAATAAATAAAAACAACGAAAAATTACCCTACATCGACAAATGGGTAAATATTATTGCAGGCGACACAAACAACCAAACTCTAAAATTTGAATCAGGCGACACCGACGTATTAGCTGTGAATGGTTCTTTAGTAAATAGATACAGGGAACTTAAAAAACACGGTGATTTTGAGCTATACAACCTTGGAGCAAGTACAAACACAACATTTATTGTTTTCAATTTAAACAACAGAAAAAATAAAGATGGAAAATATTACGTAAATCCAATTAAACAAGCCTGGTTTCAAGATAAAAACTTTAGAACAGCACTCGATTGGGCAATAGATAGACAAGATTTAATTTTAAACATATTCTCAGGTCTTGCAAGCCCTCTATATAGCGCAGAACCACTAAATAGTCTTTTTATTAACGAAAAAATAGCAAAAGGGCACCCTAAAAACCTTGAATATGCACAAGAACTCCTTGAAAAAAGCGGTTTTTATAAAAAAGACGGAATTTTATATGATAAAAAGGGCAACAAGGTAGAATTTGAACTTTTGACAAATGCAG
>JAZUSV010000204.1:0-1790 GCA_045606885.1 Candidatus Gastranaerophilales bacterium
ATTAAAAAAATTAAAAGAGAAAAACCATTTATTAGTCTTGACGCACATAAAATTAGCAAACTCTCTTCAAGAACAGATATTGAGGCTTACATCACAAAACAACTCGCTCAACAAAATAGAGATGGTTTAGACTTTTCAGAACTTAGAAACAAAACCGTTACTCAATATATTCAAAACGAGTTTAATATGCCTGTTGATTTGAGATCAATTGAAGGAAAACCATTGGTTTCAGGTCTTGCAGATAGCATTATGGCTAAACAATCTAGCGAAAAACAAATTCAAAACGCTATGTTGTCAGAAGAACAAAAAATTGAAATCGACAAAAAGAAACTTGAAAATGAATCACTCTTAGAGGCTAATGAATCAGAAATGTTGAGGCCATTAACACACGAAATGACCCATTCTGTCCAAAAATCAGAAGAAAAAGATAAAAATAAACTATCAGAACATTTGACAGAAAACCTTTCAACTAAACCAAAAAAACAAGAAAAAGATGAAGAAGAATTTGATGTTAGTGAAGTTGGTGAAGGAACTGGCGATATCAACTATTTTGTTGGTTATGACAAAGAAGGCGTTAATAGACTTTTTGCCGGAAAATCAGACAAATTTATCCAAGCTTTTAAAGATTTTGTTAATAGGTTCAATAAACTTATGAATAAATTATTAAACCAAGACCTTGGCGAACAAACTGTTGACGACCTTCAAAATGACATTAATCCAGAATTTCTTAACTTTGCAAATATGTGCAGTGAATATGGCGCAGAAGGTGCACAAATTCAAAACTTGTGCAGAGGTATGATTGCTATTTTCAATAAAACTTGTGATGCTGAAAGAGAAGGCAAAGACATCAACGGTTTGAAACTCAAAGCAAATCTTGAATCTACACAAGCTCTTGACTTCACTGATAGAGATGGTCTAAGAAGAGAAGAAACAACCAAAGACGAAAAAGGCAAACCTACAATTGTTAGAGCTATTGATAACGCTGTTGGAACAAAAGGTCTTATCTCAGAAGATGCCCTCACAGAAGAAGACCAAAGAGAAATCGATCTATTTGGTATCACTGGAATTCTCACCCACTCTGCTATGGAATTATTCAGACGCGAACCAGAATATGAACTTCTCCAAAATATGAATGTATTTGGACTTAGCAAAGATGATGGAACACCAGTGTAAAAACTAAACACAAATAAAAATACAACCCGACTTGGGTTCTATTTTATTTTTCAAAAAATTTCACTTTGATATTTGCATCTTTCACGTCAAATTGCATATAACTTTCATTTGGTTTAAACCTGAATGCTGTTCCCGTCATCATAACCTGAGTTCCTGAAAGCATTTCATACATCTTTTTTTGTCTGGTTGAATCAAGTTCGCTAAACACATCATCTAAAACAAAAATCGGTTTTTCGCCAAGCTCAGTTTCAAAAACTTTCATTTCAGCTATTTTGAGAGCCAAAACAGTGCTTCGCTGTTGTCCTTGACTTGCAAAAATCTTCAAATCTCTGCCGTTAAGCTCAAACTTAACATCATCACGATGTGGACCAATTGACGTGTAGCCAAGCTCCATATCTCTTTCAAGGTTGTTGTTCAAAGACTTCAAAATTTCTTCTTCAATTTCTTTTGCTGTTTCGCCTTTTGCCCCAATATAAGAAATCGTCAAAACTTCGGCATTTTTTGAAATACAATTAAGAGCTTCATTTGCTGGCACACTCAATTTTTGAATGAAATTCTTTCTAGTTTTTATAATTAATCCTGCAAGGTATGCAAGCTGACTATTCCAAATTTCAATC
>JAZUSV010000205.1:0-4312 GCA_045606885.1 Candidatus Gastranaerophilales bacterium
GACAAAAAAAACCAATAATTAAAGAAAACACAGCTATTGTATGGGAAGCTTGCAGTGTTTCACATAGCGAGGTTGTGCCTGGTTTTATTAAATATTTTCACGATTTAGGTTACCATGTTTCCGTTTTAGTTGACCCAGACAGAATTAAAGAAGGATTATTTGAAAAATTTAACCTTGAAAATGTGACAATAAACGAAATTAAAACAAAGGACACAAGAAAATTTTTCTTAAAAGAAGATTTAAGCAATATCAAAGCTATAATGGTTACAACTGTAGGCAAAATTCATAACGAAATTGGATACGATGACTGCTATGACACATTTAACGAATCACTTGATAAAAACAAGCTTCTTTTAGTTGAACACGATATCAAAGCAGCAGTTGACAATAATGTCTTAGATAAAAACATCATCACACTTCGTGAAATGGATTACAAAGGCGCAAAAACTGTTGCAATTAACCCGCATTACTTTGGAGATGTTAAAATAACTCCCAAAAACAAGGATATAGTAAACTTTTTAACAGTTGGAATAATAAGGCCAAGAAAGAAAAACAACTCAACTATAATCAATTCCGTTTTAGAACTGCACAATAAAGGGATTACAAACTTTAAAATCACAGTTGTTGGAAAAGGCAAAATCAAAGACATTCCAAAAGAAATACAAAAATATTTCGACATGAAAGGAAGACTATCTTTCAGAGAAATGTACGACGAAATTGAAAAAGCAGACTATTTAATAACATCATACGATGATGATAACGAAAGGCACAGAAGATACATTACAACAGGAACAAGTGGTAATTTCCAATTAATTTACGGCTTTTTAAAACCTTGTTTAATAAACAAAACTTTTGCACCGTTAAATAACTTCAACGAAGAAAATTCTGTCATCTATAACAGCGCAAACGAATATACTCAAGCAATGGAGCGTGCAATTAATTTAACAGATAACGAGTATTCTAAAATGCAAGAAAAACTCAAAGAAACAGTTAGTATTATATACAAAAATTCGCTAGAAAACCTAAAAGGACTTTTATCAAAATAATGAAAAAACAAAATGAAAAAGTTTTCGTAATAGTTAACTCATATCTCGTTGGAGATATACTTTTGGTTAATTCATTAGTACAAAACATCAAAAGAATATATAAAAACTCAAAAGTCATAATGCTTTCATCACCCACTTTTATTGATTTATGCAAATATCAAAAAGGGGTTGACGAAGTAATTATTTGGGATAGACATGGTGAACACAAAGGCTTTTTTGGAATGTTGAAATTTGCTTTCAAATTTCCTTATAAAAAAGTTTTTGCCTCTTTTCCGATATATGGAACAGATAGACCAATTTTACTATCTTGGCTATTGGGGTCAAAATATGTTTTATTTAGAGATAAAAAAAATATTTTCAAATACCTTCTTAAAAGAAAATATAAATTTGACGAATTTAAAGGCAGTGACGGCACAATGCAATATCGCCACTTAAATCTTTTAAAAGGAATTACAAAGGAAGAATTAATTGATTGTAAAATGCAATATTTCATTGACACAACAGTAACTTCACCAATTGAAGAAGAGAAAGATTACGTTGTATTGTGTCCAATTAGTTCAAGAAAATCAAAAGATATGCCCGAGAAAACAGTAATTGATATAATCAAATCAATTAACAAAAAAGTAGTAATTTTAGGTAGCGGGCAGCCATCAAGAGATTTATCTGAAAAATTAAAAAAAGAAAATCTTGAAAATTTAATTGATTTAACAGACAAAACAACTCTTCAGCAAGCAGCAAAAGTAATTAAAGGCTCAAATGGGGTAATTTCTGTTGATACAGGTTTAATGCACATGGCTTGCGCCTTAAATATGCCTGTTGTACCCGTATTTTATGAGGTGAAAGAAACTCCATTTATGCCCGATGAAAATATGTATAAAGCTAAAATCATTTTTGAAAATCAAACACCAGACACTATAATTAACACACTAAACGCTTTATTAAACAAGGAAAAAAACAATGAGTAAAATACCTGTAATTTTAACTTTTGATAAAAGAATAATTTTAGCTGGCGCAGTTGCAATACAAAGCTTGATAGACAACGCAAAAGACACCACGCAATACGATATTTACGTTTATCATCCGGATATTGACGAAAAAACAATTAAAGAATATCAAAAAATTGTTGAAAACACTCGCCATAGTTTAACTTTTGAATATATTTCAAAAGAAAGATTTGCAGGTGCACCAATTAACAAAGGTGGTTCTTGGACTGAAATTGTTTACTATCGTCTTTTAGCGCCAGAATTACTACCGCAATATGATAAAGTAATTTATTTTGACACAGATGCAATAATTTTGGGCGATTTAGAAGAAGTTTACAATGACGATTTAGAGGATTACGATTGTTCGGCAGTTGCAATGGAAATAAACAACGACAAAATGATTAGTCATAGATATTTCCCTGAAAACAAACATGATTTAACCTTCATCTCTTCATTTATTGTGTTTAACACTAAAAAAATGAGAGAAAATAATTTTGTTAAAAGAATGTATGAAAATATCGAAAAATTTAAAACTCGCTTAAAATTCTTCGATGTTGATTTATTGAATTTAACTTGCGACAAAATAAAAGAACTTCCATATCGCTATGGTGTATTTCAAAGCATATATTACCATGATGATTTTACGGACGGATATGAATATTCATTTTTAAAACACGTTTACAGCGACGAAACTCTTCAAAAAGAAAAAGAAAATACAATTATGCTCCATTTCGCAGGAAAACCCGGTAAACCATGGAGATTTAAAAAACCACCAAAAGAATTTATGCACTACCAAAACAAAATTCCAAAAAAACTTATAAAATATACATTTAGAGACTTTAGAAAAAAATTATTCAGCAAGGTGTAAAATGTTATCAATAGTAATTCCAACACTACAAAAAAACAAAGAAATATTATACAACTTAATTGATTCACTAGACACAGATAAATCTGTTGGTGAAATCATCATTATAGACAATTCCCTTAAAGGAATTGAATACATCAGTCAAAAAGTTAGGGTTATTACGCCTGAAGAAAACCTGTTTGTAAATCCAAGTTGGAATTTAGGAGTAAAAGAAGCAAAATATGACATCGTTGCACTTTTTAACGATGACATAAGCGTAAGCGAAAATTTCTGTTCAAATGTAATTTCAAAAATGACACCTCAAATGGGAATTGTTGGCTTTAATTCAGGCGAATATATGGAAGTATGTGAAAGCTTCAAAGAACAACCGCAACCAGCTGAAATATCACTAGAGCCAATTAAATATATGGATAAGTATTTTGGAGTTGCAATGTTTTTCTTCAAAAGCGCATACACAACAATTCCAAACAATATGAAAATCGTATATGGAGATAATTGGTTAATTCATAATTGCAAGAAAAACAAAAAAATTTGCTATCGAATTAACGGACAAAAAATATTACACATAGGAAGTTTGTCTTCTTCAAATCCAAAATTAAAACCAATTTGCAAAATCGATTCAATGATATACAAAAAACACACAATGAATTGGAAAAAAAGAATGTTATCTCACGAAGAGTATTGGGATTGCCATAAATATAGAATATTTGGAATGACATTTAAAATTAAAAAATAAAAATTAAATATTTTAAGGGGAGTAAAATGCCATTTGAATTTATAAAACAAGAAATAGAAGATGTGATTTTAATTAAGCCAAAAGTATTTGGCGATAATCGTGGATTTTTTATGGAAAGCTATAAAAAATCTGAATTTTGCGCAAATGGCATAACGGTCGAATTTAACCAAGATAACCACTCAAAATCAAGCGCAAAAGTGCTTCGTGGTCTGCATTATCAAGCTTTTCCTTATGCACAAGCAAAACTTGTAAGATGTAGTAAAGGAAGAATTTATGACGTTGCAGTAGACATTCGTCCGAACTCAAAAACATTTGGTAAATATATCAAAGTTGAACTATCAGAAGATAATAAACAAATGGTGTTTATTCCTGAAGGTTTTGCGCACGGTTTTGTTGTTTTGTCTGATGTTGCTGAACTTCTATATAAAGCATCTGGCGAATACAACCCTCTTGCCGATAGAGGAATTTTATGGAATGATGAAGATATAAACATCGATTGGGAAATTGATTTTGAACCAATTTTATCGCAAAAAGATATGGTTCAGCCAAAACTTAAAGACATCAATCTAGGAGAGCTAAAATAATGAGACTATTAGTTACAGGTGGAGCAGGATTTATCGGAAGTTGTTTTGTAAGACACATCTTAAAAAAGCACCCTGATTATAAAATTATAAATCTTGAC
>JAZUSV010000206.1:0-3017 GCA_045606885.1 Candidatus Gastranaerophilales bacterium
TAAACCGTTTTCTAGCTTGTGAAGAAATCGTTGACGACTTAATTGAACAAGGTATGCCAAAAACTTTTGCGCCCGAAAATTTTATTTCTAAAATTGCGCAAACTTATGGCATTTCTTTCCAAGAGGCTCGCACTTGTTTGAAGTTGGCAGTGAAGCAACTTGAAGTAAGTGAACAAGAAACAAAAGAAGAGTCACAAGATACAATGTATGCCCAAAGCGGATACTTTTATCCTCAAGGCTATAGCCAAACAAATTCTATAAAACAAAATGATGGGATGGATAGCTTATCGTCTCTTGGAAGTTACAATAAAATGATGTTTGGTCTTAGGTAGACAAACTTTATATTTTATCAACTAAGCAAACGGCATTGGCAATGATAGCGATGCCGTTTCCTGTTGAATCCATTTTTTCATTAGTTTTTGCTTTTATTGAAATTTGATTTAGCTCAAGTTCAAGTTTTTGAGCAATATTTTTTCTCATTTCTTCGATATAATTCATTAATTTTGGCTTTTGACAAATTATATTTGAATCAATATTAATTATTTTGTAGCCTTCTTTTTGAATTAATTTTTGAGTTTCTTTTAATAAATCCATGCTGTTAGCATTTTTGTATCGCTCATCAGTGTCAGGAAAATGGTATCCAATGTCTCGAAGAGCAAGAGCGCCAAGCATTGAATCAATTATAGCGTGAAGTAATACATCGGCGTCGCTATGACCTAATAATCCTAGTTCGTAAGGAATTTTAACTCCGCCAAGAATTAAATCTCGGTTTTCAACTAGTTTATGAATATCATATCCTAATCCTATTCGCATAAAACCAATCTTTCTATTAAATCAACAAGTTCGTCGCTATCTACGGATTTGCAGTGATAATTTGCAATTTCTTTTAACTTCTTGCTGTTGTTATTAACACAAATTTTAATTCCTGAATGTTCAAGCAGTTCGATGTCGTTGTCCTGATCTCCAGAGCCGATAACTTCGCTATCCTTTAAATTCCAATATTCTTTAAGAAAATCCAAAGCTTTACCTTTTGAAGCTTCAATGTCGTTAATTTCAAGATAAATTGGTGAACTTTGAACGATAGTCAAAACGCTTTTGTATTTGTTTGTTAATTCCTCTTTTATTTTTTGCATTAAACTATTGTCTTCAATGACACCTAAGATTTTTGGAACATTGTGAATTTTAAGCTCATTGAAATTGTTAACGACAACATAAGTCGTGCCACGATTATCGCAATATTCGCTCATTATTCTCTTGTTGTCATCTTCAACATATAAAATGTCGTTATTATAAACGTGGGTATGGATATTTTTTTCTTTTAAATATTTTATTATTTCAAGCGCAATTTCGTCTTTTATTGGCTTTTGCCATAAAATTTTATCTTTTGTTCGAACGACTGCGCCCTGATAACAAATAATGGGATTGTTTAAATTAAACTTTTGAGCTACAAAATCTGCCCCCATAAACATTCTTCCTGTTGCAAGGACAAGTTTACATTGGCTTGCGTTTATTTTTTCAATTAATTTTGCCATTTTTGGAGTATATGAACCGTCGTAGTTCAACAAAGTTCCATCAATATCGCTTACCCAAAGTTTAATTTTTGTCACAAGTTTACCTCATTAATTATTTTTATTATACAATAAAATTAATTAATTACTCAGATAAGGAGCTTACAAAGTGGCTGAAAAAGTAGAAAGACAAAGACAAAAAGAACAAGATAGATTTGAAAGACGTCATAATTTTAACGCTGTTGAAGAAAATTTTACATCAGAACAGGCAAGTTTAGAGGCTTCAAGATGTTTAACTTGCAAAAATGCAAGATGCAAACAAGGTTGCCCTGTTAATATTGATATTCCATCTTTTATTAAAGAAATTAAAGAAAACAATTTAGAAGGTGCAGGAGACATTATCCGTCAATCTTCAATGCTTCCTTCTGTTTGTGGAAGAGTTTGTCCACAAGAAAAACAATGTGAAGGCAATTGCGTGCTTGGAATTAAGGGTGAGCCTGTTGCAATTGGTGCGCTGGAGCGTTATGTTGGTGACAATACCAAAGCAAAAGCGGTTGAAATTGTTCCAAATGGCAAAAAAGTGGCAATCGTCGGTTCTGGTTGTGCTGGTATGACTGCTGCAGCAGATTTAAGAAATGCGGGTTTTGAAGTTTCAATTTTTGAAGCACTTCACGAATTTGGTGGCGTTTTAAGATATGGCATTCCACCTTTTAGACTTCCAAGAACTGTATTGGATAGAGAAATTGAAGCCCTAAAAGCAATGGGTGTTAAGTTCTTTAAAAACGTAATTGTAGGTAAATCAATTACAATAAAACAACTTCAAGATGAAGGCTATGTTGCAATTTTCATTTGTTCTGGGGCAGGTTTACCTAAAATGATGAATATCCCTGGTGAAAATTTAAATGGCGTATATTCAGCTAATGAATTTTTAACAAGAGTAAACCTAATGCATGCGCAAAGCCCTGATACTCCAACACCTTTGAAAGTTGGCAAAACTACTGCAATCATTGGCGGTGGAAATGTTGCAATGGATGCAGCAAGAACTGCGGTTCGTGTAGGATATGAAAAAGTTTATATTTTCTATCGTCGTACCGAAAAAGAACTCCCTGCTCGTTTAGAAGAAATTCGTCATGCTAAAGAAGAGGGAGTAGATTTTCAATTCTTGCATGCCCCTGTTGAAATCATTGGTGAAGATGGTTGGGTAAAAGCAATGAAATTTGAAGTAATGGAACTTGGTGAGCCAGATGCTTCAGGAAGACAAAAACCTGTAGGAACAGGAAAATTTGTAGAAGTTGAACTAGATAGCGTTATTGTTTCACTTGGCACAGGTCCAAACCCAATAATTCAGCGAAGCGCATCAGATGAGCAACTTGATTTAACTTGTGATAACAAAGGTTACATTGTAATTAACGAAAAAGGTGAAACTTCAGTTGAAGCAATATACGCCGGAGGCGACGTTGCTCCATTAGGTCCATCTACTGCAATTAATGCAATGGGTGCAGGTAAACG
>JAZUSV010000207.1:0-1607 GCA_045606885.1 Candidatus Gastranaerophilales bacterium
GTAACCCAAAGCGGGTGTGGCGGAATTGGTAGACGCGCCAGACTTAGGATCTGGTTCCGCAAGGAGTGGGGGTTCAAGTCCCTTCACCCGCACCATCTTTAGCCAAAGATGGTTATTGAATAAAGAAAGAGAAATTAATGAAGATTACCGAATTGAAATCTGAAGGATTGAATAAATCTTATAAGGTGGTTGTTGATGCAAAAGATTTTGCAAAACAGATGGATGACAAATTGGCTAAAATTGCCAAATCTGCAAAAATTCAAGGTTTTAGAGCCGGTAAAGCTCCGTTGTCTATGATTAAAAAGAAATATGGCAGCGAAGCAATGTCTGAAACTTTGGATGAAGCTATTCGTAATGCAAGTAACAAAGTTTTGGATGAGAAAAAGTTGCGCCCTGCAATGCAGCCTTCTATTAAAATTGTAGCTTTCGGCGAAGATAAAGATCTTGAATTTGATATGGAAATGGAAGTTTTGCCAGAGATCAAATTGGGTGATTTTTCTAAAATAAGTTTAGATAAGCAAGTGGCTGAAGTTCCTGCTGAAGAAATTGAAAAAGCTGTTTCTTATCTTGCAAACGCCAGAAAAGAAACTGTTGTTGCAGAAGGAAAAGTTGCACAAAAAGGTGATACCGTGATGATTGATTTTGTCGGATCGGTTGATGGTGTTGAATTTAATGGCGGAAAAGGTGAAAATTATCCGCTTGAATTAGGTTCAGGTTCATTTATTCCCGGTTTTGAAGATCAATTGGTTGGAGCAAAAGCCGGTGATAAGGTTGATGTAAAAGTTAAGTTTCCTGAAAATTATCATGCTAAAGATTTGGCTGGTAAAGATTCTGTTTTTGCTGTCACAGTTAAAGAAGTTCGTGAGCCTAAAGCTGTTGAAATTAACGATGAATTGGCAAAGTCTTTGGGAGCTGAAAGTTTAGATAAATTAAAAGAAACTTTGGCTTCAAGAATTAAAGCTGATTATGACAATGCTTCACGCATGAAGTTAAAACGTCAGTTGTTGGATGTTTTGGACAAGGAATATAAGTTTGATGTTCCAGCTTCGTTGGTTGATGCTGAATATAAGGCTATTGTGAATCAATATGAGCAAGCTAAAAAGTATAATCAACTCGATGAAGAAGAAAAAAACAAAAAAGAAGAAGATCTTTTGAAAGAGTATAAAGATATTGCTGTTAGAAGAGTTAAGCTTGGTTTGTTGCTTTCTGAAGTCGGACAAGATGCTAAGATCAGCATTAAACCTGAAGATATTAATGCTGCTATTATGAATGAAACAAGAAAATATCCGGGACAAGAACAAATGGTTTTGGATTATTACTTGAAAAACAAACAAGCAGTTGAAGCATTGAAAGCTCCTATTTTTGAAGAAAAGATTATTGACCATATCATTTCTAAAGCAAACTTGAATGAAAAAACAGTTTCGGTTGAAGAATTGTATAAGTTTGATGAAGAAAAGAAATCTTTGAAAAAAACTTCAAAAAAATCTGCTTAGTATTTTGATAAAGTGAAAAAAAAGCGCTCTTTGAACAAGGGCGCTTTTTTGGTGAATTGTTTGTTATTGTGAATTAGATATCAGCGATAACATTTAATGAAATTATTTCATCGG
>JAZUSV010000208.1:0-2905 GCA_045606885.1 Candidatus Gastranaerophilales bacterium
AATTTAATGGATTTACAGGATTACCCTTTTGACGTACCTCAAAGTGAAGATGAGGACCTGTAGAGTAGCCTGTTGTACCAATTTTACCGATAACCGCTCCTTTGGCTACGTGAGAGCCTTGTTTTGCAAGAGTCACAGACATGTGTGCGTATAGGGTTGTGGTTGGAAGCCCGTTAATCAAGCCGTGATCTATGATAACAACTTTACCATATCCGCTATACCAGCCAACAAATATTACCCTGCCTGAGTTTGCAGCTTTGATAGGTGTGCCGTATGGTGCGCCTATATCTATACCTGAGTGGAATATTCTTCTTTTGAAAATTGGGTGAATTCTTGAACCAAATGGAGATGTAATTCTACCTGGAACAGGTTTAACAAAACCGCCTGTTACACTAATAGATACACCATCTTTTTGTGTTTTCTTAACTTCATTGTTAATCATTTGAGAAATTGCTTTAGACTGACGAGCCAAATCTCTTTCAGCTTTTTCCCATGTTGCTCTGTCTGTTTTTAATTTCTCGATTAATCTTTCGTTTCTGCTTATTGCGTCTTGAATATCAACTTGTTGACGGTTGATGTTTGCAATGGATGTTTTTAAATTTTTCTTTTGAATTTCTATTCTGCTTTTAAGAGCTAAAATTTCTTTTGCTACAACTTTTGTTTCTCTTAATTTCTTTTTATCGTATTCAATAACTATATTTTCAAAATATAGTCTATCTAAAAATGCGTTGATATCCCCTGAATTAAGCAAAAATTCGATGTAGCTGTTGCTTTTGTGTTTATAAATTTGAACAATTCTTTTTGAAGTATACGAAAGGTGTTTTCGATGTTCTATTAATAGAGAGTTTAATTTAGTTTCAAGGTTTTTATATTCTGCTTCTGCGTTTGAATATTGTTTTTTATTTTTTTGAAGGCTGTGTTGAGTATATTCAAGCTTTTGTTGGTTTTTATAAAGTTTATTTGTTTCAAGCTTTTCTAGAAGTTTTAATTTTTTGATTTCTTGTTTTGCTTGTCCCATTTGTGCTTCAATTTGGTCTCTTTTGGCGTCAATATCATCAGCAAAAGATGCGCTACTGTTTAAAAATAGGCATGTAGCGAAAAGCATACTTATTAACAATTTGCTGTGTTTAGACAATAGAAATTTCATATTTAAAAGAATACACTTAGAAAAGCACCTATACCAACCATCCAGGCAATTAGAAATACAGCTAAGAAGGCTACTATTATTTTTCTATTTTTTCTAAAAAATTCCATTTTTCTTATTACCTCTCTTTATTAATATAATAACAAAAAGCTAATCGAAAGTGCAAATTGATTTACAATTGGCTTAACCTTTTTTATCATTTCAAGCAATTTTTTTCTTCTTTGTCTATTTTATTGTCAAAATCGTTGTCTATTTTATCATAGCAAGAGTTTATGGACTCTAGACCTTCGGCTGATGGAAATAGATATAAATATTTTTTATTTATCGAATTGAAAAGAAATAGAAAATAATCTGAGTATAATTTTGCTAGATTTTCGTTTTTAATTACCAATACGTTTTCATCATTTTTATTAAAGCCATTTTTTGAAAAATTACAGCTGCCGCTAATTAGGGTGTCATCGTCGATTAAAATTGTTTTTTCGTGGTTTTTACCGCCCCAATTTTCAACCATAGTCGGTATTTGGTTATCCCTTAGCAACGATATTCTGTTTTTGAAATTTGTTGCGCTGAGCGCATCAACGATAATTAAAACGTCGACTCCTCGCTTCTTTGCGTTAATTAATTCGTTTATTAGTTCATATTGCGTTAAATAAAAAGCTGAAACATATATGTTTTTCTTTGCATTTTGAATTTTTGGAATAATAATTTCTTTTAAAATATTGTCTTTTGGAGAAAAGAAAACTTTGATATTTGGGCTGTTTTGAAGTTCAATTTTGGCTTTATTTGTTGAAAAATTGTTATTGTGCATTTGTTCAAATTCTGCTTTGTATCTTTCAACTGTTTCTTTGTTGTCAATAAAGAAAACAATATTTGAATTATATCCACCAGAACCTGTTGAAGAAATGTTGGCAGAACCGCTCATAACAAGCTTGTTGTCAAAAATTATAAATTTGTTGTGCATCAAGCTATCTTTTTTGTCAAATGTAGTGTCAAAAAGTTTTGCTAATTCAAAAGAGTCTTTGTGCATGGTTTGAGTGTTTAAACTATAATCTAACACTAATCTTATTTTTACTCCTCGTTCTTTTGCTTTTATAAGTGCTTTTTTAATCTCTTCTTGTTCTCCAATTCCATATAGTGCAATATCAAGAGAATCTTTTGCGGAATTAATTTCATCTATTAAGCGTTTACAAAATGGTGTTACACAAGAAAAATTTGGTTTTTTGTATTCAAGAGGGCTTATAAGATATAAATCTATATTTTCAAAGTTGAACACATTTGATTTTGTGTATGATTTTTTGTTTTTTGGAATTAAATATTTATTTTTGTTTGCCTTAGCACATATTTCGCAGTGTTTATTTTCAAGAAGCTTTGTTTTTAGTTCAAGTCTTGCAAAATTAATTTTGTCAGAATATTCGCAATTAAGATTGTGAGCAATTCCATTTTTTAAATTAATAATTGCAAAATCTAGGATAGATATTTCTTTGATGTTATTTTTAATTTGGTTATTGTTTATTTTTGGTGATTTTTCTTTTGAATACGCCAAGCCATATTCAATTAAAACATTTGATAAGTTTGTATTTTTATCTAAAAAGATTTCAACTTCGCATATATTGCTAGAATTCTTGCAGTTACTTAATCCTTTAACAAACACTTCTTTGTTAATTAAATTATCTTTTGCCCATGTTCTTGCTAAATATCCATTTTTTAAATAGTCAAAGGTTGAAATGTTTAATTCTTTTGTAATTTCTTTAAGTTCTTCTT
>JAZUSV010000209.1:0-4185 GCA_045606885.1 Candidatus Gastranaerophilales bacterium
TTGTGTTGTTTCAACCAAATTATAACTTAATTAACATAAGCAATTCTAATCAAGGTTCTGGCTACAAAAAAGATGTTTCAAAGGTAATTTCTTTTATTTACGACAATAAAGATCACTCGTATCGAAAAAATTATCGAACTATGCTTTTGAAAAATCTCCAAATTCCAGATAGCGAAATTTCAAATGAAGAATATGCAAAATTTTACAAAGAAAATCTTGCTTCTAAAAATTCTTTTGGTCAATTTCTTCCTTCAAAAATCTACAAATTAGGAAAATACGAAATTGTTGGCGATAAATTGTTGCAAGCTCTTAAAAAAACTCAGGATTCTTTGATTGATGAAACTTGCTATTCGCATAATGAATTAGTTGGTTATATTCCAAAAATTGAAGCGCTTATTGCAAAAGACACTGATTTCGAGTCATTGCCAGATGAATTTTTAAGTTTTGCACAGGAAAATAATCTTCCAATTATATTAATATAATTAACATATCTTTACAAATTTTCTTGTTTGAGGCATTATTTTAATCCGACTTTACTTATATATTGTATAAAGATAGGAATGTGTGTGTATGAAAATTAATGCTTTAAATGCTTTAGGTGGAAGAAATAGCGCAAAAGTTGAAGAAAAAAGGTCGACTTTTAAACAAGATTTTGCTCAAACCAATGTTCTTGCAAAAAACAGTTTGCAAGAAGTTATGGGTAGAAGCCAAGTTAATTTTACAGGTGTTGCGACAAACGGTCCTGATAAATTTACTTATGAACAAACAAACCTTATGGGTTCAAGTGACAATGTTGTTTATGATAAAAAGACAGGCTTTTTTGAATATTATGAAAGATATTCAAATGGTTCAATTAAAAAATTAGTGCAACTTTCTCCTAAATCACAAAAAGAATACACAAAAGAAATTGATAAAGAAGGCAATATTACTGAATACACTTGTACTCCTGATAAGTTAACTGAAGTACATCGTGACCCTGATAATAAAATGTTGTCTCGCACAACAACATTCAAAGATGAAGGAGTTGTTGTCGAAAAATATGACTATAAAAATAATAGAATTGTTGTTACATATAAAGGCGCTGATGGTGAATCAGAAGTTCGTGTCTTTGATTTAATGTCTCGTGAAGAATTAGATCCAAAAGACCCAAGAATGATTGGAAAAAGACGAATTGCTCATTCTAACGGTACTTATGAGCTTCGTGAATATAATTTAAAAACTGATGAAGTATACAAATCTGAAATATATAGTGGTTCAACTCTATTAAAAGGTATGAGTCGTTCGTTTAGAACAGATAAACTTACTTGGGAATCAGAATACAAAAACGGTTCTCAACATGAAACATTCTATGATGAAGAAACAGGTAATATAACAAAATTCCTTATCACTAATTACTCTGAAAAATCTGAATCACAAGAGGCTTATGACCCTGAAACAGGTGCTAGAATTTCTATTACAAAGACTTATTACTCAAAAGGAAAAACAAAAACAAAATTTGTTGAATTTGACCCTGTTACTTTGGCTAGAAAAAGAGTTACACGTTATGATAGGGAAGGTAAAATTGTTGATAATTTTGACTCAAAAACTGCTAGAAGAACAACTAGAGAAATAATCGACTTAAATGATGTACTTGTTCAAAAAATTCAATACACAGAAGATGGCGAAACCATTGCTTATATTAGAGAATATGCACCAAAAGGATTCGAAGATGCTCCACAATGTATAGAAAAAAGAATTGAATTTGTAGACGGTATTGAAGACCAAGTTCAATATATTAACAAAGATAATCAAATTTATCAAATCGATTTTCTTGATGAATCAGGTAAACATGTTGAAATAACAAGAAGACGTGATTTAGTTAACAATACATATACTGATACTGAATATGACAAATATGGAAGAGCTTCTTCTAAAGTTAAATATAATTCTAAGGGTGTTGAACTTTCAAGAAGAATGTATTGGCCAGGAACTACATTCACCCAATCTTATACTGTTAAACATAAAGACGGTTCAACCGTAGAAACTCAATATACTGATAGAGGTATTGCAAAAGAAACAATCAAAAGAGGCAAAGACGGCAGAAAAATTGAAACAATTAAATATTATGCAGACGGTAGATCCGTATTTGAAAGCACAATGCATTACAAAGACGGAACTTACTACACTGCACAATATGACACAGACGGAAATTTAATCAATGAATTTGGTCAAAAACAAACAACTTCTTCAAGACGTGAAAGAGCTTATGAATATGGCGAAGCTAATAATGGTGAATCAATTAAAGATGTTATCAAAAATATTCACAACACAATAGGTTCTGCTCGTGGCGATATTAACAGTATTCCTTTGACTCAATGGGCAACTTTTGTTAAATTCCTTGGTTTAACTGATGTTAACGAATTGTTTGAAATGGATAAGAAAACATTCTATCAACTAGCTAAAAAATTCCATCCGGATATAAACAAAACTAACGGTTCAACTGAAATTATGCAAATTATCAATTACTTCTATGAAAGAAATTAATAATAAAAAAGCCAGCTTAGCTGGTTTTTTTATTGAAACTTGTTTGAGTTTTTAATTTGTGCTAAAACATATTTGTTATGAATATGATGATAGAAAAATATAGTAAAAATTATTCAGTTGAATATTCGCACATGAATTGCAATTTGGCTTTAAAACCTTATTCTTTATTGAATTATTTGCAAGATATTGCAAGTGAAAATGCGCAACAACTAGGTTTTGGATATAGCTATATTTCATCAAGAAATCTTGCTTGGTTTTTAATTAAATATCGTATGGAATTTAGCGAATATCCCGTTGGTGTATATGATTTAAAAATTTCCACCAGACCTAGAGGTTATAATAAACTTTTTGCATACAGAGAATTTGAACTTTTAAATAATGAAAAAATTTTTGGAAAAATTTTTAGTATGTGGACAGTTGTAGATTTGGATAAACGCACGCCTGTTTTGATTGCTCCTGTGATTAACAATCCTAATATGGTGCCATATCAAAAACAAGAGGATGATCTGACGTTTTCTAAGATAAAACAATTATCTAAAATAGACGCTCAAAAGGAATTCATTGTTCGCTATAATGACCTTGATGTAAATGGGCATGCTAATAATGGAAATTATGTTATTTGGGCTTTTGAAACGCTTAATCAAGATTTTTTAAATAATCACAAGATTAAAACTCTTGATATGATGTTTAAGAAAGAAGCTCGATATGACGAGAGCGTTATTTCTCAAGTCGAATTTCTTTCAGATAATAAAACACTTCATCGATTATCAAATAATAACGATGAAGATTTATGCGTTTTAGAGTGTGAATGGATTTAAAAAAGGTGGCATTTGCCACCTTTTATACTTTTATTAATTCTTTAACTTCGTTTCTTTTAACTTTTCTTGTTGTTGTTCTTGGAAGAGAGTCTTTTTGAACTATTACCGTGCTTGGACGTTTGTATTGAGTTAGTTGGCTTGATAATGCTTTGATGTCATCTTTAACCATTTTTTCAACTTCTTCATCGCTATGCTTTTTGTATAAGTCTTCTTTTGGAACAACAACAGCAACAACTTCTTCCATACCGTCTTTCGCACCAAAGTTACGATGTACACCAAGTACACAAGATTCAGCTAAAAGTTCAGATTTTTCAATAACTGCTTCAACTTCTTCTGGGAATACTTTTTTGCCACCTGCTAGAACAATCATGTTTTTAATTCTGCCTGTGATATAAATATGACCATCTTTGTCGATTTTTGCGATATCACCTGTGTGCAACCAGCCATCTTCGTCAATAACTTCTGCAGTTAATTCAGGTTGGTTGTGGTAACCTTTCATAACAGAAGGACCTTTTAATTGTAATTCGCCTGTTTCTTTGTCAATTCTTGCTTCAAAGTGTTTTAAAGGACGACCAACAGAAGCTAAAACTGAGCGTTTGTCTGTGTTAACACAAACTACAGGGCTGGTTTCTGATAAGCCGTAGCCTTGATATACTTTGATACCAATACGTTCAAAAAATCTTCCAACATTAACATCTAAAGGAGCTCCTCCAGAGATACATCCTATAAAATGTCCACCAAATTTATCATGAATTTTTTTGAATAGAATTTTCTTTATTGAATAAAACGGTATAAATTTAGCCAAATGATACATTGCATTGAATGCGACTTGTGTTGCTTTAGG
>JAZUSV010000210.1:0-3342 GCA_045606885.1 Candidatus Gastranaerophilales bacterium
TAAAGGTATAATTGCAAATCCAAATTGTTCAACTTCTCAGTTGATGTTGCCTCTAAAGGCACTAGATAACAAATATAAAGTTAAAAAAATGATAGTTTCAACATATCAAGCAGTTTCAGGAGCTGGTTTAAAAGCAATTAATGAATTAACTGATAATGTTAAAACCAATTTAGTTGGAATGCCTTATGAACCTTCAGCGTTTAAATATGAAATTGCTTTCAATGTTATTCCTCAAATTGATGTATTCTGTGAAAATGGGTATACAAAGGAAGAAATGAAAGTTACAAACGAAACTAGAAAAATTCTTCACTTTGATGAAAATGTTAAAATTTCATGTACTGCGGTTCGTGTTCCTGTTTACGTTGGACATTCTGAAGCAGTTTCTGTAGAATTTGAAAACAAGGTTGACGCAAACGAAGCTCGTGAACTTTTGAAAACTACTCAAGGTGTTGAAGTTGTTGATGACATTGACAACTTTGTATATCCAACTCCAAAAGATGCTGCTGGAAAAAACCCTGTTTATGTTGGCAGAATAAGAAATTCAATTGCTTTTGATAATGGTCTTGAGTTTTTCTGTGTAGCCGATAATTTAAGAATTGGTGCTGCACTTAACACTGTAAGAATTGCTCAAAAAGTAATTGAAATGGAATTGTACTAAAAATTTATACAAAAACAATTTAAGGAGATTTAATATATGACATTGAGATATGACGCAGGCGAATTAATTACTGCAATGGTTACGCCAATGGATTCAGAACGTAGTGTGGATTATGAAAGTGTTGAAAGAATTGCAAAACACTTAGTAACACAAAAAAATGACGCAATTGTTGTAGCTGGTACAACGGGTGAATCTCCAACTTTAACTCATGAAGAAGAATACGAAGTTTTGCATTGCGTTAAAGCAACTGTAAATGGCGAATGTAAAGTAATTATGGGTGCTGGTTCTAATTCGACCGATACTGCTATTCGTTCATCTAAAAAGGCACAAGAGCTTGGAGCGGATGCAATTTTATCAGTTGTTCCATATTATAATAAACCGTCTCAACAAGGTTTAATTGAGCACTTTGGTGCAATCGCAAAAAGTGTAGATATTCCTGTGATTTTATATAACATTCCTGGAAGAACAGGTATTGATATGGCGCCATCTACGATTGCTTTTCTTGCAAAAGAATATTCAAACATTGTTGCAGTTAAACAATCTAATGCTAATTTAGATTTAGTTTCTGAAATTAAAATGCTAGCACCTGAAGATTTTGCTATTTATTCTGGTGATGATAGTTTAACATTGCCAATGCTATCAATTGGTGCACATGGTGTTGTTTCTGTTGCTTCACATGTTGTTGGTAGTGAAATTAAATCAATGATACACAATTTCAAATCTGGTCAAATTACTGCTGCATCTAATATGCACAAATATCTATTCCCATTATTTAAAAAGATATTTATGGCGCCAAATCCAACTCCAATTAAAGCATTGTTATCTAAGCTTGAATTAGTTCAAAATTATGTTAGAAGACCGTTGGTAGAATTAGACGAGCAAGATAGACTAGAATTACTTGAGTGTCTGTGTTTGGTTAAAGAAAAAATAAATCAATAATTATATAAAAAGCCGAATTGTATGTTCGGCTTTTTTATTGTTTACGAATGATTAAGACATTGTTTAATTTATTTGTAATACCAATATGTTTTTGATAATATTTTTTCAAACTATTTTTAAAATAAAGTTATAAGTTAAAGTATATAGAAATCGGAGGTAATTTAATGCAAAAACGTGTATGGCTTTTTAAAGAAGGCGATGCTTCAATGAGAAATCTCCTTGGTGGAAAAGGCGCTAACTTAGCTGAAATGACTAATTTAGGGCTTCCTGTTCCTCCTGGGTTGACAATTACTACAGAAACTTGCATGGACTATATTAACAATGGTAATAAAATGCCAGAAGGTTTGATGGATGAAGTAAAAACTGCTCTAAAAGTTGTTGAAGAACAAAAAGGTCAAAAATTTGGCGATGCAGTTAACCCATTATTAGTTTCAGTACGTTCTGGTGCTAGAGTTTCTATGCCTGGCATGATGGAAACAATTTTAAACCTTGGTTTAAACGACCAAACCGTTGAAGCAATGATTAAATTAACAAACAATCCTCGCTTCTGCTATGACTCATACAGACGTTTCTTAACTATGTTTGGTTCAGTTGCTTGGGAAATGGATAGACAAAAATACTTTGAATCTGAACTTGAAAAAGTAAAAGAACGTGAAGGCGTTAAAGAAGATACAGAAATTTCAGCTGAAGGTTTAAAATCTTTAATCCCTGTTTATAAAGCTGTTATTAAAGAAGTTACAGGTAAAGAGTTCCCACAAGATCCTTACATTCAACTTCAAGAAGCAATTGAAGCAGTATTTCGTTCTTGGAATATTCCTCGTGCCGTTGCATATAGAAATATGAATAAAATCGACCATAATTTCGGTACAGCAGTAAATGTTCAATCAATGGTATTTGGAAATATGGGTGACGATTGTGCTACAGGCGTATCATTCACAAGAAACCCTGCTACAGGTGAAAACAAATTCTACGGTGAATATTTAACAAATGCACAAGGTGAAGACGTTGTTGCTGGTATCAGAACTCCAAAACCTATTGCTGCTCTTGAAACAGAAATGCCTGAATTATATAAACAATATGTTGATATTGCTAAAAAACTTGAACTTGGCTACAAAGATGTTCAAGACATGGAATTTACAATTGAAAAAGGTAAATTATATATTCTTCAAACACGTAACGGTAAAAGAACAGCTGCTGCTGCTGTTAAAATTGCTGTTGATATGTGTGAAGAAGGTATCATTACAAAAGAAAGAGCAATTCAAATCGTTGATCCTTACACAGTTAACCAAATCTTACTTCCTTGCTTTGATGATAAAGCAGTTGCTGAAGCTAAGAAAATTTCATCAGGTGTAAACGCCTCTCCTGGTGCTGCTGTTGGTAAAATCGTATTTGATACAGATGAAGCCGCAACTCGTGGTGAAGCGGGCGAAAAAGTTATCTTAGTTCGTGTTGAAACTTGCCCAGATGACATTCACGGTATGGCAGTTGCACAAGGTGTATTAACTTTAAGAGGTGGTGCTACATCTCACGCAGCTGTTGTTGCAAAAGGTATGGGTAAACCTTGTGTATCAGGTTGTGAAGATATTAAAATCGACCTAGCTAATGAAACTTTAACTGCTGCAGATGGTACAGTTTACAAAAAACACGACGTTATTTCTTTAGATGGCGGCAAAGGTCTTGTAATGGCTGGCGAAGTTAAACTTGTAGAAGCTAAAATTGATGAAAATTGGAATAAATTCTTCTCT
>JAZUSV010000211.1:0-12664 GCA_045606885.1 Candidatus Gastranaerophilales bacterium
GTTTTCAAAAACTAAATTTTCCTGCATAATTTCCTCAGTAAAAGTATTTTTTATAACGCCATTATAACAACATGCGATTTGTTTTGTCTACTAATCTAGTTTGACGCTGTTGTTTTAAATCAAACACAACAAAAAAGCCAAATCAAAGGATATGATTTGGCATTGTGTTTTTAATAATTTTGTTTCTCAGGAATAATTCCTCGCACTCCACCACGTGGATTTTTAACATCTCCATTATATCTTGGAATTAAGTGAACATGAAGATGCATAATCGTTTGACCTGCGCTCTCTCCACAATTTATTCCTATGTTATATCCATCTGGATGATATTCTTTATCTATCATCATTTTTGCTTTGTCAATAAGTTCAAATATTGCAGTTTTTTCTTCAGCTGTTGCATCAAATATTGTGGCAATATGTCTCTTAGTAACAAACTCCATATGCCCTTTGCTTACAGGAAAATCATCATATCTTCCAAGTGCTAATTCGTTTTCTAAAATATATTCATTTGTTTTTTTGCCATTATTAACATTTTTTTCAGTCATCAATTTACAAAACAAACACTCTTTCATAAGTTCTCCATTTATACAACTTTATTCTTCATCGTGAGAGGCTTCAACAAATCGGTTTTCTAGGTCAACAATTTCAGCAATCTTGTTTTCAATAGAATCAATATTTTTGTTTGTTCCAATAATAAACAAATTGTCGCTTTTTTCAAATATGGTTTCAGGCAATGGTTCAATTATTGCGTCACCACTTTTTATTAAAACAATTGAAACTCCAAATTTTTTTCTTATGTTAAGTTCAATAATTGACTTTCCAACCCATTTTGCAGGACAAATAATTTCAACAATCTTGTAATCGTCTGTTATCTTTAAAATTTCGTTAGAAAGTGGGTTTGTAAGTGCCGTTGCAAGTTTTTTGCTCATATATACTTCTGGAAATATTACAAGGTCGACGCCAATTTTTTCCAAAATTTCTTTGTGCTGATTGTTTTGAGCTTTTGAAATTAAATAAGGAACTTTCAATTCTTTGCAAGTAAGTGCCGTTAGCATACTTGACGAAATGTCATCGCCAATGCAGATAACAGCACAATCAAAATTTTGCACACCTAGTGATGAAAGCACGTCCTTTTTTGTTGAATCTGCAACAACCGCTCTTGTCACATAACCTTCTACACTTTGAACAATCTCAGCCCTTGAATCAATGGCAAGCACATTTTTGCCTTTGTTCGAAAGCGCCAAAGCAAGGCTTTTTCCGAACTTTCCAAGACCGATAACAACATAGTCATTAAAATTTTTTGTAATAATATTTTCGTGTTCCATAATCTACCCCACAGTAATTTTTGCTTCTAAATATTCAATACCTACAGGCTGTTGCCTTGTTTTAAATGTCATTGGAATGGTAAGCATTCCTATTCTTCCAATATACATCATCACCGAAAGAATAATCTTTGATGGCCACGCAAGAAGCGGAGTTATGCCAAATGACAACCCAACAGTGCAGATTGCCGAAAGACACTCATAGGTCACTGCAAACAGTGAATATGTATTTCCTTCAATCAAAAAGATTGCAAACGAACCGACAAAGACAATCAAAAATGCAATCATTGTTATTTTTATGGCTTTAAAAATTAACTGATGTGAAATCTTTTTTTCTTTAAAAACCACATTCCCGTTTTGGTCTGGGCTTTTAAACAAAAACAAAAGCATAACAAACAATGTTGTCGTTTTTATTCCTCCAGCCATTGAAGCTGGCGACCCACCAACAAACATCAACACCTCACAAATTAAAATTGTGACTGGGTTCATATCACCTTGCCCAAACGTTGAAAAACCTGCTGTTCTAGTCGATATGCTTTGAAAAAATGCATTCATTATTTTTTCACCAACTGACAGATTTCCTAAAGTGCTAGGATTGTTCCATTCAAAAATTAAAATCAAACCAGCACCGCCAAAAATTAAAAATGCACTTACAACCAAAACAATAACGGTGTGCAAATTCAGTTTCTTTTTATTTTTGCGTTTAGAAAACAAGTCTATAAACACAATAAAACCAATTCCACCAGCAACAATCAACAACATTATTGGAATAAGCACAAATGGATTATTTGCAAATGAATTAAGATTTGAAAATTCAGGTGTGAGTGTTCCAAAAACATCATGACCTGCGTTGCAGAACGCAGAAACAGCCAAGAACACAGCATTGAAAAATCCTCTGCCAAACTCACCAGTGAATTTTATCATTGGACCAAGCAACATCAAAAAACCAACGAACTCGATAACTATCGTTGATATTAAAACTATAATCAATGTTTTCACGACACCTTGAGTGTCTTCTTTATTCAAACTCTCTTGAAGCATGAGTCTTGATGCGTAATTAATTTTTTTGCCGATAAGCAAAAATATTAAAGACGCAATCGAAATAAATCCAAGACCCCCAAGTTGAACCAAAAACAAAACAACAATTTGACCAAACAAAGTAAGGCTTATGCCAACATCATAAACAACAAGACCTGTCAAACAAACCGAACTTGTCGATGTAAAGAGCGCATCAACAAATGATGTCCACTCCCCAGAAGTGTTTGCGACGGGCAAGCATAACAAAAATGCACCTATCAAAATAAGTGACAAAAAACTCAGTAAAATAATTTTCGCTGTTGTGATTTGAAAAAATTTATTCGGTGTGCGTGCTTTTACCATACACACAAATACTACCACAAATTTAAAGTTAAACAAAAGCTTTTTGCCAGTATTTTTGATACAAAGTCTATTTTTGCTGTTTTTTTACAAAGTTTTAACTGCACGCTGTCGCCTAATTTTTGTTTACTTGAAGTTTTTGTCAAGTTGTGGTATAATTTGTATATATGGGGGAAATTTTTTATGTTTTCAAAAACAGATAGGGAATTTTTAGATAAACCAGAATATTCAATGGCGCTTGAAAAGTTCTTTTCAAGAGATCTCGGCTCTCATTATTATTCAGATCAAAATGACATTAATCGTCATGAAAAAAACGTTGGCATGAACCTAGCAATTGAAACGGTCTACCCTTTCACCAATGAAAATTTACTTGAACTTTTTAAACAATTAGATGTAAATGGCAAAACAGTTGCAACAACTGGTTCTTCGGGTGACCAGGTTTTGGCATCTTTGCTTTTCGGTGCAAAAAAAGTCACTTTGGTTGACGGAAACCTTTATTCAAAACACTACACAGACTACAAATTTGCCGCCATAAAAAACTTATCCTATGAAGATTTTAAAGCTCACTTTATTGATAGCAACAACTATTTTGATTTTAAAGTTTTTCAAAAAATCTCTCATGACCTTGATCAAGATTCGCTTACGTTTTGGGGAACGATTTATTCTCACACCACCGATGCAATGATGATTAAAAATCGAATAGCAAATTTTAATAATCAACGCCCTAAAACAGATTTTTTGTATGAGAAAGAAATTTATGAACAACTCCAAGAAATTTTAAAAAATCACGATTTCGAATTAGATTTTAAAATTGCAGAGTTTAATGACTTTCCTGAAGTTTTAACTGAGACTTATGACGCAATTTTGCTTTCAAATATTTTTCAATACGTAAACCCACATGACTACGTTCGCGTTGTTTTTGAATTACAAGAAAAGTTAAATAACGGCGGAAAAATTCAATTAAACTATGACTTTCCTGACATGCTGGGCAGACTTAAACCAGACAACATCGAAGCGTTTAGAAAAGTTTTTAAAACAGATAAAAACAATGTTTATTCTACCACATTTGATTGTGACCGATTATACTTTTTGGAAAAACCTGTTGAAAGAGAAAAAGAATTAAATGGCTAAACAACAAAAAAGAACTGGATTTGGTCCAGTTCTTTTTTTATTAGGAGTTATGTCTTTTCTACAAACTCCATGTAATTAACTTTTTTGCCAGTGTTTGTGGCATATTCAATTTCAGACCTTGTGCTAGTTCCAACATATCCATTTTTGTTGATCACAAAAATTTCGTCAGCCATATCAATTTTTCTTTTATGCATATCGTCAAGCATTTCTTTGGTTCCTTCACTCCAAACTTCGTCATCTCCAGAATGCCCAAATAGTCCCACAGAAATAACAATATTCCCTTCAAGCGTCAATCTTTTTTGTTCTCTTAAAAACTCTTCTTTAAACTTTGTGCTTCCACAAAGTGTTATCACCTTATATTTACCTACCATAATCTCTCCTTGCTATCAACTAATAAAAATGCTCATAATAACTTTAGATTAACTTCAAAATGTCACTAAGTGTGTCTGTTTTCACCAACTCACTATCATTGTAGTCAACATTCTTTCTATCAATTAAGATTGTTTTTATGCCCAATTGCCTGCAAGGCAAAATGTCTTTTTTGTAACTATTTCCAACATAACACACGTTCTCATAATTGATTCCATGCATTTTAAAAATTGTTTCATAAACCCTGGTGTCTGGTTTTGAAACTTCAAATTGACTAGAAGTGTTTACATAATCAAACATTTCAAAAATGCCCACTTTTTTCATTTTTTGCACTTGTTGGTCATAATCTCCATTGCTTATAAGCCCCAAAATATAATCTTTGGCTTTTAGTTCTTTTAAGGTTTCAACCACATCATCATAAACACTCCAAGCATTTTCAAACTCTTTTAAATATATGTTATAGATAATCATTGGGTCACTTGAAAGTTCAATGTGGTAAGTTTTGAATAGGTCAATTATACGTCGTCTTCGCTGTTCTTCATATGAAATTTGTTTTGATGTGTAAAACTTATAATGAAAATCAGTGAGTTCGTCCCATTTTTTAATAAAAGAATCTAAATCTGTTTTTTGATTAAAATTATACATCTCGAACAAAGATTCAATTGCAGTGTTTTGAGCTTTTTTAATATCAATCAACGTTTCATCTAAATCAAAGAAAACATATTTAATCATAAACCACCCTTATAAATTTAACGTTTTATTTGTTATTCTTGATTTGATTTTAACACACTTAAAAAAAGAACACAAAACGATTTTTTACAAAGAAAAATACGCAACCTTTTGGCTGCGTATAAATCTGGCGGGATAGTGCCAATTCGCACCCTCGCCAAATTAAGGAAATATAAGGTTAAAACTTGTGTGTGAACGCAGTTCTGATTGGTGGCTAATAGTGATTGCGTTTGAACCCTAATTTATATTATTTGAAGAACTTTGTATATTTTTCTGCCCTTGGATAGTTAGCTTTTAAAATATCTTGTTTATATTTTTCCAAGTCAAATTTTATAGTTTTATGTTCAATTTTTATGTTATTGTTATCTGTTTCTATAATTGTATAATGACCCGGATAAACCATTCCAAGAGAACCAATACAAATATATTCTTTGTGTGAATCTTTAAAATGAGAGAAGTTATGTTCATGTCCATAGAAAATATAATCTGCATCTATTTTTTTATAAACCTCAGAAATATTTTCAAGAGTTTGAATTTCTGGGTTGTCTATAACATTATCCCAAGTTTCCCAAATATAATGAGTAAAGTATAATTTCTTATTTCCAATATTAATCGTATAATCTTTAGGCAGTTTTTTCATAATTCTTTTAAATTCATCTTTTATAAAACTTCTCATATAATCTTGATGCGCTATTTTATCTGGTTTAAAAAACTTATATTCTTCTTTAGGCAATCCGTTAGCAATATAACTATCGTGATTCCCCATTAACCAAATGCAATTATTTTGAAGTAAAGCTTGACAACATTCATTAGGATAAGGACCCATAACAACTGCGTCACCTAAACAAATTTTTAAATCGGCAGACTTAAAATCTTCAGTTTTCGTTAATAAATTTAAAGCATCTATATTACCATGTATATCTGTGAAAACACATATTTTCATAAATAACTCCTTACACATTAAGTATAGCACATACTTTTATATTATCAAAGTATATAAAAAAAACACCAAACAACGGTCAGTTTGATACTAATCTGATTGAAGGAATAATAATTGCAGGAATACCTTTTAGACAAAAATAAAAGAACTGCGTGTGCGAACGCAGTTCCGATTGGCGGAGCGAATAAAGCTCAGGTTGAACTGAAAGTTGATAACAACAAAATTATAATAAATATACTCCAAATGAGAAAAAGTCTCATAAATGTGTCATAAAGTATTGATTTTTTACAAATTTATGGTATACTAAGTGTGAAAACATATCATAATATATAAAGGAGGTGTACTATGATAATACAATTTAACTTCAAAAATTTTAGATCTTTTAAGGATAAAAATACAATAGATATGCGAGCTACAAAAATTACAGAATATAAAGACCAGATTGTAGAGGTTAATGATTTAAAGTTATTGCCAATTGCTACATTTTATGGTGCAAATGCTAGTGGTAAATCAAATGTTTATTATGCCCTTGAATTTATGAGGACGATGGTATTGAGGTCTTTTTCTTTTGGGGGCACTTCTAAAGAAACAAGTGAAATTTTTTATGATTTTAACAATAATGTGCAATTTGCTTTTGATGACGAAGCAAATAAGGCAGATACTGAATTTGAAATTATTTTTACAACTAAGTATAACGAAAAGAGTTATGTCTTTGATTATGGTTTTTCTCTCAATCCAGATAACATAATAAAAAGTGAATGGTTAAAAACGAAAGCGCCATCATCAAAATCATTTAAAGATATATTTGCTAGAAATGAACAAGAAATAAATTTATGTGGGCTGACAAAAGAATATGCCAACATGATTAGATTAACGTTAGAGAAAGAAGTTTTAATATTATCATTAGGTTCAAAACTTAAAATTGAGATTTGCAAAATTGTTAGAGAGTGGTTTGAAAAAATAGAATGTTTGAATTTTTCAGGCGGTTTAAATGCTTTATTTGCTAGTGAAAGGTCTCCTAAGCAGTTTGAAAAAGAAGAAATCCAAAAAAATATTTTAGATTTTATTTCTAGTTTTGATGATTCAATCAAAGGTTTTAGAAAAATTGATGACGAAAAGAAAAAGTTTTCTAACTATCCCGTTAATGCACTGCATGATACGATTGATAATTCAGGGCAAAAAGAGTTGTCATTAGATAATGAATCTGCAGGAACTAGAAAGATGATTAGTTTATATTCGCCAATTAAAGACGTTTTGGGCAATGGCGGAGTGTTGCTTGTTGATGAATTAAATGCAAGATTGCACCCACTTTTAGTTCGAAATATTATAAGAGAATTTGCAAATAAAGGAACAAATCCACTTGGTGCACAATTACTATTTACAACACATGATACATTTCATTTAGGAGATAATTTATTAAGAAGAGATGAAATATGGTTTGTAGAAAAAAATAAAGGAATTTCTAATCTTTATTCTCTTGCCGATTTTGAATATAACGGAACAAAGATAAGAAAAGATGCTGATTTAGAAAAAAATTATTTGCTAGGAAAATATGGTGCGATTCCTGACTTAAAGCCATTTAATTTAAAATAGTGAGGTGAAAAATGGCAAACAAAAGAGAAATCTTAGCACCTAGAAGGTCCGGATTCAAGAGTCAAAATTTACCCAGATACTTAATTGTCGTTGATACAGAGCAAACAGAATTTAATTACTTAAACGGATTAAAAAACACAATCCCACGACATCTTGTTGATAGGGTTGATATCCAAATAAAAAATACTAGTACTGATAATTTAGTGGAGTATTGCTTAAATATGTGCAGAAAAAATCCGAATTATGTAACTCCTTGGATTGTTTTCGATAGAGATAGAGTGGTAAATTTTGATGAAATAATCCGTGATGCATATAGTCATAAAATTAATGTTGCATGGTCTAATCCTTGTATTGAGACTTGGTTTTTTAGTTATTATGATAAGCCACAAAATATTTCTGAGTCTACTATTTGTGTGTCAAAGTTTAAAGAAAAATTTAAACAGGAAAACGGACAAGAATATAAAAAGAATGACAAAAACATATATAGAAAGTTAAATCAAACAGGGTCTCAAGATAAGGCAATAAAATATCATGATGTTAAATTTAGAAATTATAGACAAGATGCGACTCCTCCATCGGAGATGTTTTCTTGTTCCACAATGTATATGTTGATTTCTGAACTACTTGAAATTATTAGTAAATTGAAATAAATACATGGCAATACTTACCATTTTACAGATGGCAATTCGCATTAAAAAGTTAACTGATTTAATTCAAAATATTTTTCTTCTAATTAAAAAGGAGGTAATTATTATGGCTTATGATGTTAATAAACTTCTTGTTGTTTGCGTGTGAATTGGGTATTGCCGGACGCGAGTCACAAGAAGTTTACCAGAGTTTTTCTCTGGTTTTTATTTTGAAAATTCAATACTTGATTAATATGTCGTGTAAAAAATATTTTTCATAGTTTCAAAAAATCTAATAAAATATAAAAAATTTATAAAAAACAAAACAAATATAAAAAATATGTGTTATAATATATCCTATATTGGAGACTTAAAGGAATTTTATGAGAAAAACGATTTGTGAATTATTTGCTGGTGTTGGCGGTTTTAGATTAGGATTTGAAAGACAATCACAAGATTGGGAAACTGTTTGGTTTTCCCAATGGGAACCAGGGGCTAAAAATCAATGGGCTCATCAATGCTATGTAAGTCATTGGGGAGATATTGATAAGAACACAGGTATTGATATAGCAGAAGTAAATAAAAGCGAAATACCAAACCATAACTTATTGGTTGGTGGTTTTCCATGCCAAGATTATTCTGTTGCTCATAGTTTAAGTAGTAGTCATGGTATTGAAGGAAAGAAAGGTGTTTTATGGTGGCAAATAAGGGATATTTTAGAAGAGAAACAACCACCTTTTGTTTTGCTTGAAAATGTAGATAGATTATTGAAATCTCCAGCAAAACAAAGAGGTAGAGATTTTGGTATTATTTTATCTTGTTTTGCTCAACTAAATTATTCTGTAGAATGGAGAGTTGTTAATGCTGCAGAATTTGGTGCTGCACAAAGAAGACGAAGAATTTTCATTTTTGCTTACAAGAATACTACAAATTGGGCTAATAATAAAACAAATGAAACTTATCAAGATATTATTCTAAATACAGGACTTTTTGCAAGAGCATTTCCTATTACAGAAAATGGTGCTATTAAAAATGAAGAGTTTAGATTTGATGATTTATTGAAAGTGTCAAACGAGTTCAAATATGATTTTAGAAATGCTGGACTTATGTCAAATGGTAATATATATACATGCGATGTTAAAGCTCAAACAGAAGAAAGCACACCATTAATTAATATTATTGAGCATAATGTTAATGAGGAATTTTATATAACAAACAATCTTGAAAAGTGGCAATATTTAAAAGGATCAAAAAAAATTAATAGAACCAGCAAAGATGGACATTCTTATGTGTTTAGCGAAGGATCTATCGCTTTCCCTGATTCATTGGATATGCCAGCTAGAACAATGCTAACATCAGAGTCTACACTAAATCGTAGCACTCATGTTATTAGAGATGTTGAGACAAATAATTTGAGACTAATTACACCTGTTGAAGCTGAAAGAATACAGGGATTTGATGATAACTGGACAAATACAGGCATGCCAAAGAAAATGAGATATTTTTGTATGGGAAATGCCTTGGTTGTTCCAATGATAACAAGAATGGCTAATATACTTGAAGATATTTTTGATGAGGAGGATTAAAATGCCACAATACTCCACAAAAAGAGAAATATTAGAAAGAGCTCAACAATTAATAGGGATTCAATTTAAAGACATAGATACAAAAGGTATTTTATCTTCTGGGAAAGGTGCGATTGGAAATTTAATTCAAGAATGTTGGTTCAACATTCCTGTTAATAGTGATCCTAGACCAGATTTTGTTGATGCTGGTGTTGAGTTGAAAGCCCACCCTTTTCGTTATAATAAAAAGGGAGAAGTTGTTGCAAAAGAAAGACTTGTCTGTGATATTATAAATTACATGGAAGAATATAATAAAACATTTGAAACTAGTGCATTTTATTTGAAATGTCATGATATGTTATTACTTCCATATGAAGATAAAATTAATATAAGCAAAGAATATTTTTCAGTTGCAAAAGCTGTATTATTTTCTTTCCCTGAAGAAGATTTAAAAATAATAAGGGATGACTGGGCAAAAATTATATCTAAAATCAAAGCAGGAATTGCAGAACAAATATCTGAAGGTGATACCCTATATTTAGGGGCTTGCACAAAAGGTGCAAATGCAAATAGTTTAAGAAAACAACCGTTTTCTTCTGTTTTAGCAAAACAAAGAGCATATTGTTTAAAAACATCTTATATGACTTATGTCTTGCAAAATTATATCTTTGGAAATATTCAAAATGAAAGAATTATTTCAGATATTTCTCTATTGCAAGATAAAACATTTGAACAATATGTTGTCGAAAAGATAGATAAATATAAAAATTATTCAGTTGATGAACTATGTGAATGTTTTGATATAGATAAAAGAAAGCCTATAAAAAATAAAGAATCTATCTTGGCTTTTAATATACTTGGAGTAAAAAGCAATAAGGCAGAAGAATTTATAAAAGCTGGAATTAATGTAAAAACAATTCGTTTAAATAATAACAATACCATTACTGAAAGTATGTCTTTTAGAACATTTAAGTTCAAAGAAATAGTTGACCAAAAATGGGAAGATTCAGATTTGCAAAATTATTTTTCTGAAACTAGGTTTTTATTTGTTGTTTATAAGCAAGATGAGAAAGGTGTTTTAAGATTAAAGGGTTGCCAATTTTGGAATATGCCATATGATGATTTAGAAATTGAAATGAAACAAGTATGGGAGAAAACTAAACAAGTCATTTCTGATGGTTCGAGTTTTAGAAAAATTGACAACAAAAATACAAGCGATTTGCCTAAACTTAGAGATAATAAAGTTGGTCATGTTAGACCACATGCTAGAAACTCAAATGATGTGGATGAATTACCAAATGGAAGAACATTCCCTAAACAATGTTTTTGGCTTAACAATTATTACATTGTTTCGCAATTAAATAATTCGTTTAAAGATTAATAGTTAAAAATTTAATACTGTTTTAGTAAGCCTAGTGCTTCGTTGCAATACAAATGTATTGTTTCTGAAGTGCTAGGTCTTTTTTGTTGTGCCAAAATTTTTTGAAAAAGATTTTGTTTTCGGAAAGATGGTTGCCGAATACTTTTGCAAAAATATAATCGAAAAGTTTTTTCGAACGGAATAACGGCTTCCGAACGGATATGTAAAAATATTTATGAAAAGTTTTTTATTAGGACAGGCATTGTCCGACTAACTTTGTAAAAATAAATTTATAAAACTTTTCCCGTGTGTTCAAATGGTGAACATGCGGTTATGTCAGAATTGTTTAAAAGGAGGTGTATATGTTGAAAAAGTTTTTTCGTATTAGCAAATGGTGCTAATGCGACTATGAGAAAATAAGGTTAAGGAGGTATAAAATGACAAAGAAAAAATTAATAACAAAAGAAAATAATGTAAGGATAAAAGATGACGAATTGATAAGTAGACTTAATACTACTTTTACAAAGTTTGATATTGGCGATACATCAAAAAATACTTTTCTTGTTTATCTTTTAAAGATTGGTGTTGCAACTTATGAAAAACAATGGAAAGATAATTGGGCAATAAAAAATGAAACGACAACACTTTTAGATGCTATTCATGAACACACAAAGAGAATGAATTTTTTTATAAAATTTAGCAAACCGTTTATTGAAGAAACTTATGCAAACAATGAAATAAATCAAACCCTACTACTTAGAATGTATCGCAATATGCTAGACAAATTGTCTCCAGAAGAAAAGCAAGTATTTAAAGAAGTGGTTGAATATTATGATAAGTTGCCTAAAGAATTTGAAATTTCTAAAAAGAAGATGATTGACTATTATAGATTTAAAGTTGAGTGAAAAATGAGCATTTTGCTTAAATATTTTAGTAAGCAGGATAAGGAGTGGATTCATTTTGGCGCTATCATACCCATAAAAACCCCTAAATATCGGCATTTTAAGTGTATTCATTTTTGCAAAAATCCTTTTGCAAATGTGCCATTTTGTTCCACTCCCCAAATTACGACAAATGGGATACCCATTTTCGTTTTTATAGATGAAATTACAAAATATAAAGGAGTAATAATGACTAAAACATTAAAACCAATTTCTTATACTAAAAACATACAAAGTATAAATTTTACAACAAACAAAGAAAGAGTTGGAAAATCAAATTTCTATCCGTCAGTGATAGAAAATTGTGGAACTACACTTGCTAATCGTTTAATTGATTATATGAAAAAAGGTGGAGATATAAATAATCTCACACCTGATAATGTGTTTAAAAAATTTTAATCGATTGAAAATTGATATAAGTAAGTTTGGTCTTGTTTGCTTAACTTTTTAAAATCTTTTTCTTTTATATGGCCTGCAATCTTTTTATTTTCCTTAACTGAATAAAACTTGATTATATTAAACATTGATAATTGCTTATCTTTTTCTATTAAATCAGAAACAGATTTAAGTAAATTGCTATAAGCTTCAGGGATGACATCAAGAGATTTTCCATCATTAAAACTATTAACAATCCAATTATAGTCGTATGTTAAATATTCTATTCGTTTTTCAGTTTCTATATCTATTACTCCATGTATAACACTTTCATAC
>JAZUSV010000212.1:0-9653 GCA_045606885.1 Candidatus Gastranaerophilales bacterium
CTCTTAAATATTCAAAATTACACAAAAGAAAAAATTATGAATAAATATGTTGAAAATATTAAAAAAATTCTATGAAATTAGTTTTTTTTCAAATATAATTTTTTTATCATCTCACATTAAAAAAGGAATTAAAAAATGCAAGCAAGAAGAGCAAGCAGAGAATTAGCACTTATACTATTTTCTCAATTAGATAAAAATTTAGAAAAATACAAAAAAGAAGATTTTTCAACAATCGTTTTAAAATCTGTTAGAACTTTAATTTCGTCATCTACAGACGAAGTTTCTCACTGTGTTTCACAATTAAACGAGCTTAAAAATCAAATTATAGACTTTGAAAATAACCACGAGGATAATCTTTCTCGTCCAATTGATAGCGACAATATCCCTGTTGCAATTCCTTTAACATCAGATTTTGAAGCAAAAATCGATATTATGTTAAACGCAGCAGAAAAAACAATGAGTGCACTTGATATTGCTGAACTTTGCACACTTTCACACCAAGATGACGTTCAAGAATACGTTATGACGCTTTGTTCAACATATCAAAACCACAAAGACGAAATCGACAAAATGATTAGCGAATTTGCTTTTGGTTGGGATATTGAGCGAATTTTCAAAATCGACAAAGATATTTTAAGAATTGCAATCACAGAAATTGCTTTCGTAAAAGACGCTCCACACAAAGTTGTTATTGATGAAGCGCTAGAATTAGCTAAAAAATATTCAACAGATGATTCACCTTCATTTATCAACGGTATTTTAGCAAGAGTCGTAGAAAAATATGTTTAATTTCTTTAAGAAAAAAGATGAAAATATTGAAAAAGAAGCTCAAAATCAAGGTTTTGGGCTTTTAAAAAATGCGCTATCAAAAACTGCAAACTCTTTAATAGATAGCGTTGTTAGTGTTGTTACAGGCGATTCTATTCCTGATGAATTTGAACTTGAAGACATCGAATCTATGTTAATTAAAGCAGATTTAGGAGTAGATTTGGCAACGGAACTTGTTGAAAAAATTAAAGAAAAGAAAATTAAATCATCTCAATTAAAAGACTTTTTGAAACAAGAATTTGTCGAAATTTTAAATCTAGACTCTGATAACAAATTAAAATTCGACAAAGATAAAATCAATGTTTATTTTGTAGTAGGCGTTAACGGCGCAGGAAAAACCACTCTAATTGGTAAGCTTGCCCACAGATTTAAAACACAAGGCGAGCATGTTTTGCTCGTTGCAGGCGATACCTTTAGAGCAGCAGCAGAAGAGCAACTTGACGTTTGGTCAAAAAGAGCTGGGGTAGATATTCTTCGAGAAGACAAAGCAGACAGTGCGTCTTTAGCATACCGCTCAATTGATATGGCTCGTGAAAAAGGCTATAATGTAGTCATTATCGATAGTGCAGGACGATTACAAAATAAGTTCAATTTAATTGAAGAACTTAAAAAAATTAAAAATGTTATTTATAAAAAAATTGAAAACAATAATCTCGAAACTTTGTTGGTTTTAGATGGTTCGCAAGGACAAAACGGATTAAACCAAGCGCTTGTTTTTAACGAAGCAGTTGATATTTCAGCTCTTGCTATAACAAAGCTTGATGGAACACCAAAAGGTGGAATAATTTTTTCAATAGCTAAAAATCTTAAGCTTCCAACAAAATTAATCGGTATTGGCGAAGGAATAAACGACGTTATAGATTTCAATAAACAAGATTTTATAGACGCACTTTTTGAATAAAATGAAAGAAATCTTTTCATATACAAAATTATTCACTATTTTAATTGCGATATTTTATATTGCCGGTCTTGTTGGATATTTTTATAACCTTGAAATTGTTTTTACAATAATTTCTTTTGTTGTTTTAAGTTTGTTGATTATATTTTTTAATATAGACGCTAAAAAATCTTTAATTCTATTTTTTATTTTCATTCTTGGCTTATTCCAAGCAAAAAATTCTGAAGTTTTACCAACTCCACTAGATTCAATAATCACAAATGCAACCCTTGAAGGTCAAATTATTTCTTCCAAAACAGTTTCTGAGAAAAACAACAAAATAAAATTTTATTTTAACTGTTATAGCGCAGAATTTGAAAACCAAAAATACGACAGCATAAATTCAAAATTTTTGATAAATATAGATAAAACAAGTTTTCCTAATAGCATATTAATTGGCGATACAGTAAAATTAAAAGGCAAATTAAGACATCCAAAACCAGCCACAAATCCATATCAATTTGATTACGAAAAATATCTTTTAAATAACAATGTAAAAAATATTTTATACGCAAGCTCAATAGAAAAAATCAAAAGCCCTGATTTTAAAAGCGATTGGTGGTTTACCACATTGCAAAAATTTGACGTAGTAAGAAATAAAATCATAGAAAAACACTCTAAAAACATAAAATCACCACGTTTAGAAATCTTAGGCGGAATTGTTTTCGGTTCAGAAACAGTTAACCCTGATGAAGAAATAAAAGAAAATTTCAAAAATTCAGGTCTCTTGCACCTGCTTGCAGCAAGCGGATTGAATGTCGCACTAATTTATGGGATTTGGTGGTGGATAGCCTCGTTAATTCGCTTTCCTTATAATTTATCTATTCTTTTTGGTGCAATATTTGTAATTTTTTACACTTTTATGACGGGTTTCCCACCGAGTATCTTAAGAGCAAGTGCGATGCTTTTATTTGTTCTTTTTGGAAAAATTATCGATAGAAATGCAAATTCGCTGGCTTTAATTTTCTTTGTCGGCTTTTTGATGTTGTTATTTTCTCCAAAAATGCTTTTTGATGTAGGTTTTCAATTATCTTTTATTGTAACCATTGGTCTTGTTGTTTGTGTCCCTGTAATTATGGAAAAATTTGAAAAATTAGACAAAAAATATAAAGAAAAATATAAAAACAAATCAAGAATTGAAAAATATTTTTTATCTCTCTTTTCCCCAACAAATATAGCAGGAATTATTACAATTCCATTGGTAGCACAACTTTTTGTAATTCCTCTTCAAATGCACTATTTTAACAACTTAGCTCCATTTAGCTTATTTGCAAACATAGCTGTGGTTTCATTCATTGGACTTTTAAGCTTTATTGGTTTTATAAGTTCAATTATTGCCCTAATCCCGATTTTAAACGAACCCATTATTTATATATTCGATACAATTGCAAACCCTCTTTTGTGGTTATTAATTAAAATAAGCGAATTTTTCTCGTCTTTTAAAACTTCTTTAATTTCAACACCAAGTTTCAGTTTATTTCAAATTTTTAGTTTTTGGGGTTTGATTTTGCTTTTAACCCTAAATTTAAAATACAATTTCAAAAGCAAAAAACAAATCATAGCGTTAATTACATGTTTTATTGTTTTTCTTTTTAGCTTTATTAAAATCGACAATTTGAACAACAATCTTGAAATAACCATGTTTGATGTTGATAATGCAGATAGTTTTTTAATTAAAACACCTAAAAATAAATATATCTTAATTGACACAGGTAAAAAATCGTATCGTGGAATTTCAAGCGCACAAATGATAATCAACAAATATTTAAAAAATAAAAGAATAAACAAGCTTGAAACACTAATTATCACTCATTTTGACTCTGACCATTGTGCTGGTGCAATTGAAATCTTAAAAGAAGTAAAAGTACATCAAGTAATAATAAAAGACGAAAATGTTACATCTGAAACTTCAAAAGAAATTTTAAACTATTTAAAAGAAAACAAAATCAACTACAAGCTTGCAAAAAATGACGAAGAAATATATCAAGAAAACAATTTAACAATCAAAACTTTTCTTCCAGCAATTAAAAACAAAAATGAAAGTTCAATCATCACCTTGCTAAATTATAACAATAAAAATGTTCTTTTTATGGCAGACGTCGGTGTTTTAGGATTTAAAAATGTTAAAAAATATCTTAAGCAAGCCGACATCATAAAAATTGGTCACCACGGAGCACAAAATTCAATAAATCAAGAAATGATTAACGAAACAAAGCCAAAATATGCTCTAATTTCAGTAGGGCAAAACAGTTTTAATCATCCACATTATTCAACAATAAACCTATTAAGCAAAAACAATATTAAAATACTTTCAACAAAACACCACGGTTTTGTCAAAACAATTTTAAGCAAAAATGAATTTGAATTTTATTATTTTGAAAACAAATCAAAAAAATTAAAAAAATTAAATTTTACTAATAAAAACAACACTCCATTTCATAAATCAGAATTTGTTCAAAACTTTGTAAAACAAAATTTAAACTAATCTCAAATCCTCTTATTTTATGACGACACAAGAATTTGAGTTTGTTAGAATGTTTGCTATGAAAGAATTTTTTAAAGATAACAAAGTAATTTTAATATTAATTTTACTTTTAGGTTTGGGTTTAAGACTTTGGAATTTAAACAAGCCAGAAGGCTTATGGAACGACGAATATATAGCATATTCAATTGCAATGTTAAAATTTCCTTTTGATTTCTTTGAAGGAATTAGAACAAATTGTCACGCTCCGCTACATTATTTCTATTTGAAATTTTGGATGGCAATATTCAAAAATTCAGACTTCATGTTAAGATTATCTTCCCTTGTTCCAAACCTACTTGGCTGCTTGGTAATGTATCATGTTGGAAAAAACTACCAAACAAAAGCACATTCAATTCAAATTGGGCTAGCATGCGCAACAATCAGCGCCGTTAGTTCATTTTTAATATATTTTTCACAAGAAGTTAGAATTTATTCAATGATTTTCTTGTTATCATCATTGGTTCTTCTATATTCAATTAAAATGTATGAATTTCCATGCAAGAAAAATGCTTGGTATTTAACATTATGGTCAGTTTTGCTGATTTTAGAACACACAATTGGCTTTGTTTTTGTTATTTTCAACGTTTTTGGCTTGATGGCATTTCGCCCAAAAAAGAAAAAAGAAACGGATTTATACATTCCAATTGTTGCAGGTTTAATCTTGTGTTTACCATTGTTACCATTTTTATTCAGATTGTTTGCTCATCCAACATATTTCTCACAATGGTGGGCACCGTTTAGCTGGTCTAAAATATTCTTCTATTTCACAGATTTATTCTCGCCTGTACTTAAAAACATTACTAACTCACCTGCAAGTTTTTATCATCAAATAATCCACAATGATGTAATCAACGTTGGATTTGTTCTGTTTGCGCTAATTCCTGCTGGAATTGCTCTATTGATGATTATTCGCTCGAACATTGATTCAAGAAGAATAAACAAATATCTTTTAAGCGTATTTGTTGCAACGTTTTTAACTATTTTAATTACTTCAATTGCAGGCAAAATAATCTTTTTAACAAAATATTTAACCGAATTATATCCAATTTTAATTCTAATGTGCGCAATTGGCTGGGCTCAAATGAATTCACGCAATTCAAAAATTACTCTTGCTACAGTTTATATTTTTATGACAATGTTTTATATTCTTGTTTCACACACTTCTGCGGTTAAATTAACACGAGATGAAGGACAAAGATTGCCAATCGTTGCAATGCAAGGAATGAACATACAAAAAAACGACAAAATTTTATTTTTATATTACCCAAAAACACACTTCACCAAATATTACAACAATTCAGACTATATAGCATATTCAATAAACAAATATAATTTTCCTGAAATATATGACAAAGGCACAACCTACGACGCTTTTAAATCAGGACATGAGCTATATAAAGATTTTTTTTAAACAACGCCAAAAAGCCCGTTGCTTTTTGGCTTAATAAAGAAACAAAAAACCTAAAAAAAGGCGAAAAACTTTTCATTGTTGACCTAGAAACAGTAAGCATATATAGTGATGAAAACTTAAGCAATATTTTAAAAAACGAGCAAAAATATAAATCCACACCATTTTTATTTTTAATTTCTTCTCTTTCAAGAAATCAAGCAATGGCTTGGGCAAGTGAAAATTTAAAATACTTAGGCAAAAAACAAACAGGCTCTTGGATGGTTTATGCTTTTCAAAAAGAATAGATTAAACTATCAAGTTGGGTAATTTATTTTTCATAATTAACAAGTTAGTCTATCAATATGGAAAAAACTATAGACAAAGCTCGTCTAATCATTGATGAAAATGAAAAAGTAATTGCAAACATTTTGCACGACGTAAAAAGCCCCTTATACAGTATTAAAATTGGACTTCAAAACAAATTAGACAACGAATTAAATCGAGATATTTTTGAAACTACGCTAGATATAATTAAATATATTGAAAATTTTTTGGTTAACTATAGCGTTAAAGAAGGAAAATTTAACAACAAAATAAGCACTTGCGACATTAAAAAAATAATTAATAAAAAACTTGAAAATTATAAATATATTTTTATAAATAAAAACATCCACATTGATATGATTTTGCAAGAAAGCGATTTTTTAATTAATTCTATCGAAATTTTTTTATCTAGCATAATTGGAAACATCATTTCAAACATTGCCTTTCACGCCTCTAACAACGAAAATGCAACCATTGAATTATATTGGCAAAACAGCAATATAATTGCTGAATTTCGCAATTATTACAATGAAAAAACACAGGATTTTAACTTGGGGCTTGATTTTTGTCGTGAACTTGCAAATTTAACCAAAATTAATCTTAAATATAGTAAAACTAAAGATATGGTTGTTGTTAAATTAAAAATTCCGACTCTTAAAAATCTAAAGCGACAAATCATTAATATCTAGCGGGGACGTTGCTTTTGCGGATAGTTCTGCGATTAATTTTGCTACTTCATAACCAGACAATACAACTTCAAGAATTAATTGAGAATTAATTAAAATCTTGTCGTCATATTCCATTGTTTCTTGGTCTAGCACCAAAAATTCAATAAAATCTTCACCAACATAGGTAATTTTACCAAATTGTGCGTCTGTAGCCCATCTTAAAAAAACAACTGTTTGTTCAAAAAGTTTTAGTTTTTGTATCATCCTCATATTAATATGATATGATTTTATTTATGAAAGTCAATTTTGTAGAAGATAATTGTAACATTGTAAATTCTGGGCAATTCAATATGGATTATGATATGCAAATGCTTGATTTTGCAATTGAAAACAATATTGATTATGCCCTAATTCGTTTTTATCAATGGTACCCAAAATGTATTTCTTTGGGTCGACACCAAAAAGCAAATTGTTACAATGATTTAGGAATTGACGTCGTAAAGCGTGTTAGCGGCGGAAGAGCACTTTTGCACGACAAAGAATTGACCTACTGCTTTGTTTCGCCCGTGTTTAAAGAAAGTATAATTGAAAGTTATAAAGACATTTCTCTTGGCTTAATTACGGGCTTTAAAAAAATCGGGGTTAATCTTGATTTTGCAAAAAATGAAAATAAAGATTTATCATATTGTATGAATATTTCATCAGGAGCTGATGTTGCTTATAATGGCAGAAAATTTATTGGTTCAGCTCAATTTAGAAAACAAGGCTATTTGTTGCAACACGGCTCAATCCCTTACGAATTAGATTTCGATTTAATTGAAAAAATTTTTTCTCAAGGAGTTGAACGTGACCATATCATAACCTTAAACGAAATCAACCCAAATCTTTCAACCGCTCAAATTATCGAAGCACTTAAACAAGGCTTTAGCGAAGTTTTTGAAAAAATTAATTTAAACCTTTGATAAAATTATCATCTCGAGTAAAGCCAGCATGTTGCTGAATTTCTAAAGGAATTGAAAAATTTACTCCACCTGAATTGGAAGAAAAATCACCACATGAAATCATACTTTTTTCTGTTTTTACAACTTGAGAAGTAGCTTTTGAATACTCGTATTTCGTTAATTTCAGCTCAACATTTTCTTGCCCAAAACTTGTTGCGCTATTTCTTGTTTCGCTAACAACAGTTATTGGGTTTCCAAATTTATATTCAACATATTTTATTTCTTCACCAAATCTAGTAGCGCTAACGCTTTTTATAACACCATCATAAAGATTGCCATCCACCATCAAACGCCCATGATTATTAATTGCAACGGCGTATTTTGCTCCTTGTCTTAATTCATTTGCTGTTAATAAAGTTGGATGTGTTTTTAATCTTGTTGCTTCGTTTATAATTTCTGAATCAACTCTTTTATACAAGGAATTAGCATTTCCTTTTGGTTCAACAAAAGCAGAGGCGTAATTTGCAAGCGCTCTTAATCCATCAGCAACTCGACCTGCTTCTTCTTGATTAACAGGTGTCATTGGATTTCCTGAATACGGTAGCGAACTACCTCCTTTTGGCAGGAAAGAATTATTGCGAATTGAATAAATACTACTATTTAAAGCGTTATCCATGTTATCCTCTATACTCCCGTATATAAGAATAAACACTTTTTTTCGCAAAAAAATTCTAAATAAAAAATTTTTATTTACAATTTTTTACAAATTTTTCTATTTTTTATACATTCCGCCAATAACGTCTTCGTATTTTTCAAAAACTTTGTTTCTTTTAACTTTTTGAGTCGCACTCATCAAGCCATTTTCAACGCTAAACGATTCTTTTAACATTGCAAACTGTTTTACTTTTTCAAAAACTCTTAAATTTGGCTTGTTTACGATATGAGTGTTAATTTCTCTTTTAATTAATTCTTCTAATTTCAAGTTATACAAAACATGTTCGTTTTCTTTGTAACTTTGCGTATTTTTCATACTAATTCCGCATTTTTCCAATGCTTCTTTAGAAGGAACAATCAAAGCACCGACACCACTTTTATCTTGTCCTACAAGAACAATTTGATCAATATATGGACTTAACAAAATTGCTTCTTCGATTGGCACAGGTTCAACATTTTCGCCACTTGATAAAACAATTGTTTCTTTTAATCTTCCGACTAAAACCAAGTTGTTTTCATTTGTTAACCAACCTAAATCGCCTGTGATAAAATAACCGTCTTCTGTCATTACTTTTTTTGTTGGTTCTTCATCTTTGTAATAACCCTTCATTATTTGAGGACCTTTAACGATTACAAGACCTTTAGCAAATTTAGGGAGCACTTCAAAAGTTTTTGGATTAACCACTTTTAAATCTGTTCCATAAACAGGAGTTCCGGCAGAACCAAGGAAATTTTTATCATAAACATTTCTAAGCGTTAAAACAGGAGCAGTTTCTGTTAAACCATAACCTATTCTTAAGTTTATACCAATTGCATCATAAAACAGCTCATCTTGCATAGATAGCGCACCGCCACCAGAAATTGATGCTCTAATATTACCTAAACCAACAGCATTTTTAATTTTTTTATATAAAGTATTTGAAAATAATACGTGCAATGGTTTAATAAACGAACGAATAATTCTATGCATTATTGTCGAATAAGCGTTGTAGCTTAATTTGTTAGTAATTCTTCGCTCGCCATACATTTTATGAGTTTTATATGAAATTGATGTTTTAATTGCAAAATCAAAAATGTTGTATAAAATTGGCGAAGTTTGTTTAAGCTTTTGATAAACACCCATACGAATTGATTCCCAAATACGAGGAACAGACATGAAAGTATCAATTTTATATGTCGCCAAATCATTTTTTAGCCCTGAAAGCGTTGTGTAGTGCAAATTGCAACCACGAGAAATATAATAGCATTGTCCTACTCTTTCATAAGCATGCCAGATTGGAAGAATTTGAAGAGTATTTTCCCCTGGCACAGAACGAAAACCATTGTG
>JAZUSV010000213.1:0-3946 GCA_045606885.1 Candidatus Gastranaerophilales bacterium
CATTCATTACTGAGCCAATTATGATAAATAAACAATATGCCAAATTAAAGGTTAAAACACGTTTTTTGCCTTCGCCAAACAAGAATGTCCAAGCTTTTTGTCCGTAATATGCCCAAGATATTAAAGTAGACATTGCAAACAATACCGCAATTAAAGATAGAATTACAGGGAAGAATGGAATTACTGACTGAAAAGCATTTGATGCTAATTCAATCCCTGAAATTTTACCAATTTGAGTGCTTTCTAAAACTCCTGAAAACACAATTGCAAAAGAAGTAAACAAGCAAAGAACACCTGTTAAAAAAGTTTCCAATAAAGCAACAAAGCCTTGAGAAAGTGGTTCTTTTGTTTTAGCGGCAGCATATACAATAGCTGCAGCACCTGTACCCGCTTCATTTGATTGAACAGAGCGTCTTAAACCAATGATAATTGTTCCAAATACGCCACCTGCTACTGCTGTTGGGTGGAATGCTTCACGAACAATCAACGCTAAAGCTTCTGGAATGTTCATAATATTAGCTAAAATTACAATTGTTCCTGAAATAATATATAGCGCACACATTGTTGGAGTTAAAATTGTCGTAACTTTTGCAATTCCTTTAATTCCGCCAACAACAACTAAGCCAATTAAAATTGCAGCAGTTAAACCAATAATCCAAGCGTAACCGTGGAAAAAGCTATTTTCTCCACCTGTTATGAATATGATTTGATGTGCGGTTTGGTTAATTTGTATCATATTTCCGCCTGTGATACCGCCACCAATACATAAAATGGCAAATAAAACAGACAACGGTTGACCTAACCATCTTAATTTTTTTCTTGTTAAACCATGCGCAATATAGTGCATAGGTCCACCTGAAACAGAGCCGTCTTCGTTAAATCGTCTATATTTAACAGCTAAACTTGCTTCAACAAATTTAATAGACATACCTAAAAGTGCGCCTGCAAATATCCAAAAAGCAGCGCCTGGCCCACCAATTGAAATTGAAATTGCAACACCTGCAATTGAACCTATGCCAATTGTTCCAGATAATGCGGTTGCTAATGCTTGAAATGATGAAACATCACCGCAATCGCCTTTTGTTTTTTCTGTTGGCTTTGCAACAATGTCGATTGCGTGTTTAAAGCCCCAAACGCAAATTCCTTTGAAATAAATTGTGAAGAAAATTCCTGCAAATAAAATCCAAAAGATAATTAACGGAACTTTTGTACCAAAAAAGTTGATTTGGAAAAAGATAACATCTGCGATAGCATCTGTTATTGGTGCAACCTTTTCGTCGATAAACGCATCTACGTTTAGCGCCAAGGTGCGAGTCGTGCATAATAGCATTGCTATTACTACGGCTAAAAATTTGCTCATAATCTATAAACCCTTTCTCGTTTTTGTGGGTAGGTCAAGTGTAGCAAGAAAATGCTTATTTTTCTATTTTCAAAGTCAATATTTTAACATTTTGTAAATTACCGTGGGTTTTTAATCGTTTTTATATTATTCTATTACTATGAAAAAAGCGTTTAAAATATTAATTTTATTGACTTTGTTTTTAAATTTAACAACTTTTGCCAAGGAAGTTAAATTAATTCATATCACAGATATTGATTTAAATACTAAAAACGCATATAAACTACAAGAAACTATCAAAGAAATCAATTCATATAAAGATGTGGATTTTGTTCTTTTTGGCGGGAACAATATTGCAAATCCTGAAATAAACAATTTGAAAACATTTTTATATCTTGTAAAAAAGGTTAAAAAGAAATCCTATGTTCTTTTAGGCTCAAACGATGTTTTTTCTTCAAGTGGAATTGATAAAAAATATTATATGAAGAAAGTTCGAAGAGCTGAGTTTAATCATAGCAATAAGCCAAATTATGTTTTCAAAAAAAACGGATATGTTTTTATTGCAATGGATGGTGTGAAACAATATTTTAAATCTACAAACGGATATTATTCTAAAAATGAGCTAATTTGGCTTGAAAAAACTTTAGAAAAATATAAAGATAAAAATGTGGTTATATTACAACATTTCCCACTTTTAGAAACATCTTCAAAATGGAAAGAAACTGCTAAAATTGAAGAATATAACGAAATTTTAGCTAAATATAAAAATGTGAAAGTGATTATTTCAGGACATTATGGAAATAATATTGAAATTAAAAAGGATGGAATTTACCATATTGTGACTGAAAGTTATTCTAAATCAGGTGCATATAAAATTATTGAAATTGATTTAGATTATGATTTTGTAGCGACTTATCTAGTAAGAGGATAGGTTGAATATTAACCTCTAAATAAGTTGTTTGCCTCAACTATATTTTTCAAAACAGGATAATCGTTAATATCTTTTGTTTCGACAAATTCAAGTGCACAAGCTCTAGCATTTTCCAATATTTCAGTATCTTCAACCAAGTTTGCTAGTTTAAAATCAGGCAAACCTGATTGTCTTGTGCCTAAAAATTCACCAGGACCTCTGATTTCTAGGTCTTTTTGCGAAATAATAAAACCATTGTTTGTTTTTGTCATTATTTCGAGACGTTTTTTAACCTCAGCTGTTGTTGTTTGGGTAATTAGTGCGCAATATGATTGGTCTTGCCCCCTTCCAACACGACCTCTTAATTGGTGTAATTGAGATAGACCAAAGCGCTCAGCATTTTCGATTACAATTACCGTTGCATTAGGATTATCTACCCCAACTTCAACAACTGTTGTAGAAACCAAAATGTCAAAAGCGCCATTTTTAAAGTCGTTCATTACTTTGTCTTTTTCATCTGAAGACATTTTGCCGTGCAATAGTCCAATTTTATATTGTGAAAATTCGCCTTCTTGTAGTTTTTGAGCTTCCAAAGAGGCTGCTTTAGCACTTATTGCTTCAGATTCTTCAATCAGTGGATAAACAATGTAGGCTTGGTGTTTAAAGAAAATTTCTTTTTTAATTAAATCGTAAATTTTTTTTCTTTCGGTTGCTGCGCCAAGAGTTGTGATAATTGGTTTTCTTCCTTTTGGTAATTCATCAATTACACTAACGTCTAAATCGCCATGTAGGGTGAGTGCAAGGGTTCTTGGAATTGGTGTTGCAGTCATGTTGAGCATTTGTGGCATTTTACCTTTGTTTAAAAGGGCGTTTCTTTGTTTTACGCCAAATCTGTGCTGTTCATCTACCACAACGACGCCTAAATTGTTAAATTCAACGCCTTCTTGGATTAGTGCATGTGTTCCAACTGCAACGTGAATTTGACCATTTTTAAGATTTGCCATAGCTTCTTTTTTTGCTTTTACACTATTTTTGCCAACAAAAAGTCCAACGCTTAAACCTAGTGGGACTAACCAAGAAGAAAAGCTTTTAAAATGTTGCACAGCAAGAATTTCGGTTGGTGCCATAATTGCGCCTTGATATCCATTTTCAATAGCGCAAAGCAGTGCAATACAAGCTACAACAGTTTTACCAGAGCCAACATCGCCCTGCAAGAGTCTTTGCATTGGTGCTGTCGAATTTAAATCTTTAATTATTTCATCTAGTGCTTTTTGTTGAGCATTTGTTAGCTCGAATGGAAGATTGTTTATGAATTTTTCGACAAGTCCGCCTTTTTTGATTTTAAGCTTGATTGATTTATCTTTGTTGTGTTCTTTGCGTATTAGTGCGAGATTTAATTGCATTGAAAATAACTCTTCAAAAACAAGCCTTTTACGTGCAGTTTCAACTTCTTCAAGATTTCTTGGTTTGTGCATATCAACAATCGCTTGTTTTTTAGAAATAAAATTAAATTTTTCTAGAATGTCGTCTGGTAAAGGCTCATAAATTTTATCTTGAAATTTAGAAAGCGCATTTTGAATAGCGTTTGTCAGGGTTTTGGGGTTTAAGCCTTCGCAAAGAGTGTATATTGGAACAATATTATTTTTGTTATTATCAATTTCAGCGCCTGTTCCAAGAACTTGTATTGTTGCTTTATC
>JAZUSV010000214.1:0-2752 GCA_045606885.1 Candidatus Gastranaerophilales bacterium
TGGCTACATTTTAGAGCTTTTAAAAATAATCAACGACACAAATAACCAAGATATCTCACCTTATATTTTAAAAGGAATTTTTATTGAACTTTTAAATTTAGACAAAAAAGAAACAATCAAAATTATTCAAGAATATAAATTTGAGCGTGATTTTAAAAATATCAACATTTTTGATATGGCAAAAAATAGGCAAATTCCTGCATTTCAAAAATTAGTTGAAGTTTATGAAAAAATAAGATTTGAAAAACTTTCGACTCAGCTTTATGAAATAGTTGTGAATTTTGTACAATTAAGTTCTGAAATTTCTAAAGACATCATCAAAATTAATCAACTTTTAAAACAAATTTATGATTTTGAAGAAGTTTTTGAAAACGTATCCAATAATGAGCTTTTAATTCAGCTCGAAAACACGATAATTTCAGAAAACCCGTTGTCTGATGATGAAATGGATGAAAATACTATAATTGTTTCTTCTGCTCAAAAAATAATTGATTATTCTTATAAAACCAAATATCAATTTTTGTTGGACGTGAATTCTGAAAATTGGTTAAAACAAGATATAGGACCTTTGTATAATGCTTGGGTAATGCAAAAAAGCTGGGCTAAAGAAACTTTTGAGCTTGAAGATAACATAAAATTAACCAAAGATAGAACGGCAAGAATTTTGTATAAGCTTTATCTTTTAGGAGAAAATATTGTTCTTTATTCAAGTGTTTATGATGTTTTAGGACAAGAAAACTTAGGTGGAATTGATAAATTTTTTAAATACCAAAATGAGTCAAACCCAACGACGCAAACCAAAATTACACCAAGAGCTGACCAACAAGCAGTGCTAGATTATAAAGGCGGATTGATGTCTGTTAGCGCTACTGCGGGTTCTGGTAAAACGACAATTATGTTACTTTTGGTGGATAAAATTTTAAGTAGTGAAATTTTAGAAGGAATTGAATCTAAAAACATTTTTGTTTTAACTTTTATGGAGTCAGCTGCTCGAAATTTTCGAGAAAGAATTAAAGCAAAATATCCTGACTTAGCAGAATTACCCAATATTTCAACAATCCACGGTTTAGCACTTAGAATAATTAAAGATAATAACAATTATTCTCGTGTTGGTCTTGATTATGATTTTGAAATAATTGATGAAATTAAACGAAGCGCAATTTTAAACGAAATTTTGTATTCTTTTGGAATAACTTCAGATAAGGCAAATGTATATGATAGCGCAATATCAATGTATAAAAATGAATTAGCTCAAGATTTTGATTATTCTTGTAATAATAAACTGTTTTTAAACGTCTATAACGCTTATCAAAACAAATTAAAAGAACAAAATTTAATTGATTATGATGACCTTTTAATTCTTAGTTTGAAGCTTTTAAAAGAAAACGAAGATATTTTAAAATATTATCAAGATATAGTAAAAATTATTATCGAAGATGAAGCCCAAGATTCAAGCTATACACAACAAAGCTTAATTATGCTTTTGGGTGGAAAATATAAAAATATTATTCGTTGCGGAGATATAAATCAAGCAATTACTTCGACTTTTTCTAATTCTGACGTTAAAGGTTTTAGAGAGTTTATGAAAAATTCGTATAGTGTTGAAATGGACAGATGTCAAAGGTGTGCAACGGGTGTATTAGATTGCGCTAATGGAATTGTTGATTTTGCTAATAAGAATAAAATTAACGCTTTTTCTTCGCTTGTGATGAAACCTGTTGAAAATGTTAATATTGTTGATAAAAATGCGGTTAGCAATATTGTTTTTGACTCTGAAAAAGAGGAAAGTGATTTTATAGTTAATCAAATAAAAGCGATACTTAAAAATGAACCAAATTCAACAATAGCAGTGCTTTTAAGAAGTAATTTTGCAATTAATAAGTGGGCAAAGTTGCTTGAAGAAAATTCGGTTAAAACGTACAAAAATTCTGAAAATTTGATTAATAATCCTGTTTATAGAGTTGTTTTATTAATTTTAGAATTTATTTCAAATCCTTTAGAAATAAAGACGATTAAAGAAATTGCTCGTGAATTGTTTGAATTGGGCTATTATAATTTTGACGCTTTAAAATATGCTAATTCTCTTAGTGAGCCTTTGTTTTTAAGGGATGATTTTGAAGAGCAATTTTATTGGGATATGAATTACTTTTTGTATAAAAATCATTATTCAATTTACGATTTGGCGTGGGAAATTGGTTCTTTTTATTTTTCAAACAGCTTCCAAAAGGATAATATTTCGTTAGTTTGTGCAATTATTCAAAAAGTTAGAAATACCCAAAAAACTTTTGAAGATACCGTTTTAAAATTAAGAGAAATTCAATTTAAAAACAATTTTTCTAATATTAAGTTTTTTCAAACAGATGACGCAATTCAAAAACAATCAAAAGTTCAAATTATGACTTTACATAAATCGAAAGGTGATGAGTTTGATTATGTTTTTATCCCAGAGTTAACAAGCGATAATTTGTGTTTAAGTGTTGAAAAATGTAAGTTGAAAGAAAATTCGATATTTGTACAAAAAATAAAAAAAGAACCAAAAACAGAGTTAGAAGTTAAAGAAGAAATAGTCGAAGAAAATTATCGTTTAATATATGTTGGAATTACTCGTGCAAAGAAAAAATTGCTTTTATCAAGTGCAAAAAACTATAAATTCTTTGCTAAAATTCAACAAAAAGAAATAAGTGAAGTTTTTGAGGGGTTGAAATGAAGCAAATAGATACCTTTAGCGCACATTCTTTGAAAATTTTAGATA
>JAZUSV010000215.1:0-5780 GCA_045606885.1 Candidatus Gastranaerophilales bacterium
TCTTGTTTAATGATTTTTTTAGCAACTTCCAATGCAAGCTCCATAATATGAGGATAAAATTCTTCATACATTTTATCTTTCATGCCTAAAAATTGAACTAAATCGGCTTTAATTTTTTCTAATTGCTCTTGTGATTCGCTAAATCCGTTTTTATAACCCTCACGAGCAGCAAGCTCTTTAATTGTATGTGCTTCTTGTTGAGCACGAGTTACCAAAGACCTTTCATCAATTCGGCGAAAACCTCTGCGTCTGTCTCCCCTTCTTCTTTCTACTCTTTCTTTAAATTCAATAACAGAAATGTCGATTTTTTCAAAATCATCTAAGTCTTGGGCTTTTGTTTCAGTTTTGTTTTCTAAGTTTTTAGAAGGAATTAATTCCATTCTTTCTTCATTGGTGTTTTTAGTATTTTCAACATCTAAAATAATATCTTCTTTTTTAATAACGCTTCCTTTTGCTTTGGGAGCTGTAGAAGATGTGGTTTTTTTATTTGGAATATTTTTTTTTCTAATTATCATGAAACATTTTCTTCTAAATATTTAGATACGATGTCTGCAATGTGAGCAGGAATTTTTTTCTTTTTGTTCAAAAAACAAGACTCAACAAATTCCCGAATTACAGGTCTTTCTTTTCTTATAATATTCAAAATTTCATTTTTGTCCGAATTTTTAACAATTTTACACATTTTTTTATATGCTTTGTCATAACTTACAACAACAACTTCAGGTAATGTGCTTTTCATTTCTTCAAAGCAACGCATTGTTGCTGATGTATCAAGTTTTTCTTCTAAATCCGGCATTTTTAAATATTTAATTAGAACATCACGCTCAGGTTTATCAAACTTTTGTAATATGCTTTTTAATTTTTCGCTTGGAAAATTTCTAATTAAAACAGCTAATGAAGCTAGTTTGATAATTTTTGAATCGCTCATTGCAGCGATATCGTTAGCTGTTTCTTCTTCAACTTGTTCAATTGCCATTGCGTCAATGTTAGATTGCGCTTTTGCAACTTCGGTAACTTCTTTAGATAGTATTCCTTTTTCTTGTAGTTCTTCTAGCGCTTTTGTAAAACATTTTTTTACTTGCGCTTCTACAAGGTTAATCAATTGTTCTTGTGGAATATCTCTTTCTACTGCTTTTTTTGCAATATCAAAAACAGTAAATGCTACTTTTTGAAGAATTCCCTCTCTTTGTTGGGGGTCAATTCCTGCTCTTATAATGTCAATTGATTTATGAAATATCCATTCGCCAATAAATTGAGTGATAAGACTAGCTTGAGAAGCGTTTAATTTAGAATTTTCTTCTTTAACTAAAGCATCTCCTGCCATTTTGCAAAAGCGATAGATAATTTCAATTGTAAAATCTTTATCTGGCTTTTTAATATCGGCGGGCACAACTTGACTAGCTTGCGTTGCAAGGTCACGAGCAAATGCATCACAATTAAAATTTTTTAAATCAGATTCCGCCATTATTCCCCTATACACTCCTGCGCTTATGCGCTTTCAATCCAATTTTTGATTTTTTCTATTGCCTCATTTTCATCCATTGAATTAAAATCTGATTCTAATTCATCAATTGCATCTGTTAAATCATGTCTTGGCGCAGCTTTTGCCATTGATTTTGCTTGTTCTAATGCAAGAGCATATTGATTTTTTTGTTCAATAAAATTTTGTGCCATTTGCTCTTGTTGAGCAATTAAATTTGAAGCTTGAGCAGTAACGCTTTTGATTTGTTCTTCTTGAGAAGCAGCAACTTGTCTTAAATATTCAAGTTCTTCTTCTTGTTTTTTAGCTTCTTTTTTAACCTTTTTACCAATATGAGATAAGCCAAAAATTAAGCCAACTGCAAGTATTGCACCAACAACCCACCAAGGATTTCCTGATTCTTCTGGTTTTGGAAACTCGTTTTCTTTGTCTCCTGCTAAAATCAAGCTATTTGATTCAACAAAAGCAATTGAAACGTTTTCAGCCTTAACTTTTGGACTTGCAGCGTTTGCAATTAAAACTTTTAGTTCATACAAGCTCATATTTGTAGGAATTGCATTTTCATCAATTGAAACTGCAATTGAAATTTCTTCAATAATTCCTGCTTGCATATATTCGTTTATTTGAGTTTTTGAAACGCCATATTGTGTTTCTGTTGCGGTTCTTGAATATTGTCTGTCTTGAGATGAAGAACCTGTTTGAATTGAACTTTTTACACCACTTGGAACATAAATGCTAACAGGGTTCATACCTGAAGTTGTAGCGTTATTGTTGTTATCTCCAAGATTTTCTCTAAAATGTTGTTCAGAAACTGAGGTTTTTTGTTCAGGATTATATAAAATACTTGTTTTTTCTATTGGTGTTTGAGTTAAGAATGTTGAAACAGTAGCAATATAGTTACCTTTACCAATTAATTTGTCTAATTGAGTATTAACTTTTGCTTGCATGTATTTGTCGTTTTCTTCAATTTTAGCGATAGCGTCGTCTGATGCGCCTATAATTGAATTATAAACAGTTCCGTTTGTGTCTGTAATTGAAATATTGTCTGCTTCAAGACCATGAACCGCACCTAATAAAAGATTAGAAATTGCTTTAACTTTCATATTGTCTAATCTTTCACCTGATGGCATAGTGATTTGAACGGTTGCAGTGATTGGTTTTTGGTTTTGAGAGAAGAAAGTTTGTTCAGGAATTGAAATAAATACTTGAGCATTTTCGATTGGTGGAATTTTTCTGATTAATCTTGCCAATTCACCATTGATTGCTCTTATTAATCTGATTTTTTTGTCATCTTTAGTTGATGTAAAATCACCTTTATCAAAAATTTCAAGACCTGTGTGTTCATCTAACATACCGCTTTTAACGATAGCTAGAATTGCCCTATCTACCTGTCCTTTTGTTATTTTATCTTTTGCAGACAACAATAGGGTTATTTTTGAACCGGTAGTTGTTTTTCTGGTTTTTATACCGCCTCTTGCCAAAAGAGCTTGTACTTCAAGGGCTTTACCAATACTTTCTGTTGTAAATAATTCTATATCTTGATCAATTGTGGCGCTATCACTGTTATTAAATTCTTCAATAACTGATTGATTTGCCCCAGCAACAACATTTTTGCTAGAATCAATTTTATTGCTTAATCCCAAAATGGATAATAATCCAACCACAGCAATTACCACCAAGGCTATGGTGATATAAAAAATAGGTTTATTTTCCATTAATTGTTTTAGGTCAAATTTTTCCATATTGTGTGATGTTCTATACCTTAAATTATACTATCATAATTAACTAAAATTAAGTTAAATCTGAATTTGCATGATTTTTTCATACGTTTGTAGGATTTTTCCTGTTATTGTAGTTGCAGCTTGAACCGTAAGTTCACTTTGAGCAATTGCAGCCATAACTTCATGGATGTCTGCTTTTCCTTGCATTGCAGCTTGTGTTAATTCTTCTGGTTTTTTTGTAACTTCATTCATTTGAGAAATCATTTCACCAAAAGTATCTTTAAAACTCTTAACATTCGTATCTTGCGCATTGATTGAAATATTTCCATCCAACTTCATAGGTTGCATGCCTTCAATTCCGTGCATTTGAAAAAAGTTTACTTGGTTAATTTTATTCATATCTTATTTCCTTATAGATATTGAGATAATATCTTTTTTACGTAGTTTTGAGTTTCTTTATATGGTGGAACTCCGTCGTATCTATCTACTGCACCAGGACCTGCGTTATATGCAGCTAAAGCTAAAATTGTATTTCCATTGTATTTATCAAGCATTTGCTTTAAATACTTAACTCCGCCTTCAATATTTTCTTGCGGATTAAAAGCGTCTTTAACCCCTAAAGATTTTGCCGTTTGTGGCATCAACTGCATCAAGCCTTGAGCACCAGCAGACGAAACAGCATTCGGATTAAAGCCAGATTCTTGTTTAATAACGGCGTTTACAAGACGTTCTTCTACGCCATATTTTTCGCTTGCTTGTTTGATATAGCCCAAAATTGCTTCTTTTGTTCTTGAAATTGGCTTTTTGTCCTGTACTTTTGTCAAAGAACCAAAAGGATTTTGGTTAATTTTTGCTGGTTTTACATTAGGGGGCAAATCTAGTGTAAAAACACTTGGGGTTTTATCTTCTTTTTTTGATTCTGCTAAAATTTCTTGGAAAGCAGATATTTCTTTGTTTGGTTCAATATTTTGGGGGTAAATAGAGTTGATATAGCTATTTAACTCATTCACTCTGTTGAATGCTTGAGCTTGCGAAGATGAATTAATATAACCTTGAATTTGTGGACTAAACATCTTTTACCCTGTATCCCCTTTGTTTATTTAGTCGTCTTTGAAGATTTCAAATTAAACTAAATTTTTAAAAATCATTCAAAAAGACTAGTTATAATACAAATATTTGGGGCAACTACTCACAAATTCTTTTAATGTTTTTTTAAAAAAAGTCATAAAATTATAAAAGCCACACTATATCTATCGTCAAACCAACTATAACCCTACGATTAAATAATCTCCTGTTTAAATTTTCGCACCCGCAAAATCTGCCTTAGAGCTGCTATGTTTCCATCCTGACTCGGTTGGGGCGACTTCACGCCACAAAAATTTAAACTATCAACAATTATTTAATTTTCAAATTACAACCAATTTGCCTCACAATATACTCTGCACCCGACATTAGCTTTCGGTCAAGAGGATGCAACCCCCCGTGAAGTGTGGCAAAATAATTTTAGCACAAAAATTAAGTTATAGCATAAATTTAAAAAGTAAGATATAATAATTTTAGATTATAGGAGTAAGCATTCAATGACAAAACAACCATCAGATACAACACCTGTTGAAGTATGTATTATAACCAAAGACCACGAAATAAAAGGCACAGTATATGTTTCAAAATATACTAAATCAAATCGTGAGTTAACAGAGCTCCTTAACAATCAAGAAAGAAGATTTTTGGCAGTAACTAATGCTGAAATTATGCCACAAGGTGGTACATCTGCCCCAAGAAGATATGATTTCTTAGAAATTCATATTGATTCAATTATTATTATGCATCCTGCAAGCCAAACTTTATTTAAAGAAAGTTCTAAAGCTTCAGAAGATATTATGAAATTTAGAGAATTAAGAAATAAACTTTCCCAAACCAAACCATTTTAAAAGCGTAAGCCGGTGCTAAATCGGCGAAGCGTTGAGCTTTGGCGATAGCACTACGAATGCGACGTGGGATAACCGAGCTTTTGAGCCAGAGTAAAAAATTTATAACTAAAATTAAGCCCCTCTTTTGAGGGGCTTAAAACTTATTCTTTTGTGTATTCGGCGTCAATTACATCATCATCTTTTTTATCTTCGGTTGATGTATTATCGCCCGCAGTTCCTGTAGCTTGACCGGCTTCAGTTTCTTTTTGAACTTGTTCGTATGCTTTTTGAGAAATTGAATACATTGTTTGTTGAAGTTCTTCAGACAATTTTTTCAATTCGTCATTAGCTTTGTTTTCGTCAAGTGCTTTTTTCAAAGCTTCTTTTTGTTCGTCTAATTTTTTCTTGTCATCTTCTGAAATTTTACCTTCGAAGTCTTTTACTATTCTATCAGCTGCGCCAATTAAAGATTGAGCATTATTTTTAACTTCTGCTTCTTCTTTTTTCTTTTTATCAGCATCAGCATTTAATTCAGCTTCTTTAACCATTCTATCAATGTCTTGGTCTGATAGGTTAGAAGAGTTTGTAATAGTGATTTTTTGTTCTTTATTTGTAGCTTTATCTTTTGCTGTAACGTTTACAATACCATTAGCGTCAATATCAAAAGTT
>JAZUSV010000216.1:0-5994 GCA_045606885.1 Candidatus Gastranaerophilales bacterium
GTAAGTATTTCTTTTGGAACATATATTCCATTTTTATTGAAAAAACAAGGTTTTTCATTAGATGAAATTGGAATTATTGTAACTCTGTTTTTTATTTCAGGTGGATTAGCAACGATTTTTAGTTCTAAAATTGAAAATAAAATTGGAGCAAATGGTGTTGTTGTGTTGTCTTTTGTTTCGATTTTACCTTTGATTTTAGGATTTTTATTTAGCTTAAATTATAATAAATATTTTGCTTGCATTTTGTTTATTTTGACAGGATTTTTTATCTTATTATCAGTTGGCGTAATCTTAGTTCAAGCGCAAAAAGCAATCCCAAAACACACAGGAGTTGTTTCAGGCGTAATGCAAGGATTTAGCTGGGGTTTAGGCGCACTCTTTTTGGCGCCATTAGGAATAATTGGACAAAATTTTGGCGTAGATAAAATTTTAATTTTGATGTCTATAGTTGCTTTTGTTGTAGGTCTTTATAGTTTAAAAGCTAAGAAATTAGTTAACTATTCAGCTTGATTATCTTTTTCTTCGATTGCAAAGTTTTTGTGTCTTGAATAAAGATAAATTATGCCAAATAGTGAAACATAGAACAATAATTCAAAACCTTCTTCAAAAATAAAATTGTTGTTTGTTAATTTTTCTGCAATTGCGCCCATAAAAGTTGCAACGGTTGCTAAAAGCACATTCCAAACAGGGAATTTGATGTTTTTAACAATTTCATATAAGTCTATAAAAAATTTGTTTAAAAGAGCAACTAGCGCAACTATACCAATATATATACCATAAATTGGGTGAGCCAAATATCCATATTTAATTTCTCTCCAAGGATAGTATGAATTTTCTGTACCTGGGATGTGGAAAAATAGCGTTCTTCCGCAATTAACTTCTCTTATGATGATTATTGTTAAGATTAGCGCAACAAGCTTAAAAAATCTTTTGTTATATTTAGCTTTTAGGGCTGTGAAAATCATAATCCATAAAACACCCATTTGGATATTTTCAATCAATCCGTTTTCAAAGCCATATTTTTGAGGAACATATAATAAAGCTGGATATATTAAAAGTGCAACAATAATCGCTATCCAAGTTACCCCGTAAATTCTAAAATCCAAATGTTTTGAAATGAAATTTTTAATCATGTGCACCTCCAACTTTTTTATAATAGCATAAATTTTCATAATATATCTTAATAAAAAATAAAATATAGCACACAATAAGTGAAAAGTGTGCTTTAATATGTTTATGAAACATTTGACTCTGGATGATATAAAAATATCAAAACCTGATTTTGATGCTTCAAAAAAAGTACCAAAAGGTCAATTGGTGACCGATTGGTTGATTGGATGGATAAAGCATTCTTTGGAGTTTGGGCTTGCTGATATTGGAGATTTTCTTCCTACAAAAGAAGAATTAGCAAGATTTTTAGAAGTGTCTCCGGCAACAATTCAAAATTGTATTCGTCAAATTAAAGATTTAGGTTATGTTATTTCAAAACAATCGTTAGGCACTTGTATTGCGGATTTTTATTCAAAAGATATAAATTCGCAAGATGAGCTATATCGAGGCACAATAACAGAATGCAAAATTAAAAAAATTGTTTTAGATGACAAAGTTCAGCTTGAATTTCCTATTCCTTCAATTTCAGAATTAGCATATAGAACAAATATTTCTCAAAATACAATTCGTTTTTCTCTTGTGAATTTGGCACAAAAAGGTTATTTGCAAAAAGTTCATCTAAAGGGAAATAAATATGAATGGATATACAAAAAAGAATTCGTTTTGACACCTGAAGAAATTTCTAACGGTATTCAAGATGAGAATTTTACCTTGACTCATCAATTGGTTGAAAAAATTCAAAAATATATTGTGAAAACATACAAGCAAGGGGAGAAAATTCTTCCTAATTCTGCTTTTTCAAATATGTTTGATGTAAGCATTAAAACCGTTAACGACGCAATGAAGGTTTTAAACGCTAAAAAAATTGTTTTATCAAGAAGAGGGAAATATGGCACAATATATCTAGGCGGTTCTCAAACTTCAAAAACCGACTTTGTAAGCTTTGAAAGAAGAAGACCAACAACGCCTCAAAACTATATTTATTCTTGGCAAAAAGCTTTAACACATTTGAAAAAATATATTGTTGAAAATTACGAAACAGGAGACAAGATTGCTCCAATAAGAGAATTGGCAACAATATTAAACGTTAGCCCAAATACAATAAGAAGAGCATTAAGTGACTTATTTCAAAGTGGACATTTGGTGTCGCAACGTGGAAAATTAGGCGGCATTTTTATTATGGAAATGCCTGAAGTTGAAGGAGACTCGTACAGATGGCTTGCGCTAAACCCTGACGTAATAAGTTTCAAAAATTAACATAAAGCTACCTATTTTATATCTTTCATTGTATAATTTAGCTAAATTTATGTGACATGTCCTCAGAATTATCGGAGAGTAAAATTGTTTGATTTTAATTGTGATGTAGCTCAAAGCTATGGAGTGTATAAAAACGAAGTTGAATTAGAAATTGCAAAATATGCAAGCTCTATTAATATTTCCGCAGGTTTTCACGCAGGTGACCCTACAAGCATTAGAAATGCGTTATTATTTGCCTCACAAAACAATATTGCAATAGGTGCACACATTGGATATTGCGACATTCAAGGATTTGGGAAAAGACAAATAAACTTAAGTCCTGAAGAATTAGAAGCATTGGTGATATATCAAGTTGGAGCAATTATTGCTTATGCAAAAACTTTTGATTTAGAAGTTGAACAAGTAAGATGCCATGGAGCATTGAAAGATTATTTAAACGAAAACAAAGAGGCATTATTGGTTGTAGTAGAGGCTATTAAAAAGATTAATCCTTGGTTAAATTTAATTGTTCAAACACCTGAGGCAAAAGCATTTGTTGAACAAAATGGTCTGAAAGCAGGATTAGAAGTTGAATTTATTGGTTCAATTCGAGAAATTAGAGAATTGGGAATAAAACCTGACACAATTCATTTTAAATCGCTTGAAGACATTAAAAGAGCAGCAGATGTTATTAAACCAACCCCAATTAATTACAACAGAGTTCAAAAACAAATATAAAAGGCGAAATAATGAGAATTTTTGATAAAAAAGTAAAAATGCCAAAGAATGCAATATGGTTAATCCCTGGGCTTAGGGTTAAACGTTGGTTTGCACTAAGTGTTATGGGCTCAGTATTGGCAGTTCTTGGTGTAACTTTTGTTTTTAAGTTAGAACCATTGGAATACATTGTTAAATTTGCAAAAGAATTGGTGCATATTGTTCCGCCTGAGCCTGTTGGAATTGCTTGTATTCTTCTTGGAGCTGGTTTGTTTGTGCAGGCATGGAAAAAAACAAATTTTTCTTTGATGGGCGCAGATAGTGAAAATTCTCAAAGAAGACAAAAATCGTTTAGTGAAGTAATATACCGCAAAATGAAGCTTGACCACGGTCCTAAAATTGTTGCAATTGGTGGTGGAACAGGTTTATCAATGTTGCTTCGTGGTATTAAAAAAATTACAAATAATATTACTGCAATAGTTACTGTTGGTGATGATGGTGGTTCATCTGGAAGATTAAGAGAACAAATGGGCGTTTTGCCTCCTGGGGATATAAGAAACTGCATAGCAGCCTTAGCCGCAGATGACGATATTATGACCGAATTATTCCAATATCGTTTTAAAACAGGTGAGGGCTTAGAAGGTCATAGCTTTGGCAATCTTTTTATCACGGCAATGACAAATATATGTGGAGATATGGTTTCAGCTATTAAAGAATCTGCAAAAGTTCTTTTAATCAGAGGAAGAGTTTTACCTGCAACTTGCGATGATATGAAGTTGTATGCAAAAATGGAAGATAATTCAATTGTCCGAGGCGAAAGCAATATTCCAGAGGCAGGTAAAAAAATTATGCAGTTATGCTGTGAGCCTGCAAATTGCAAACCTACTCCTGACGTTGTTGAGGCAATTAAAGACGCAGATTTAATTATCATGGGTCCTGGAAGCCTTTATACTTCAATTATTTCAAATTTCTTAGTAAAAGATATTACTAGAGCAGTTTGGGAAGCAAAAGCTAAAAAGATTTATGTTTGCAATGCAATGACACAAGTTGGTGAAACTGATAATTATTCTGTTTCAGACCATGTTAAAACAATTTTTGACCATGTAAGACTTGATGACATTGACGATAGTGAAAAGAATTTCTTTGACGCTGTTTTAGTTAACAACTATTTGCCTGTTAACTTAACAGAAAAATACGAACAAGCAGGTTCTTTGCCTGTTGATATCGATATTACAGAATTGCGCAAATTAGGAGTTGAAGTTGTTGAGCGTGGACTTTTAGAAGACAACAAACAAGGTTATGTTCGTCACAACTGTGACAAAGTTGCAAAGGCAATTTATTATTGGTATAAAAGAGTTAACAAGAAATAAATTTTAAAAGTATTATATTAATTTTTGGATAAAATTTTAGGGTAGATGAGAAAAAGTATTCAAAAAATACAAAATTATAAAAAGGAAGGTAAAAAAATTACCGTCTTAACGGCCTATGATTATTCTACCGCTAAATACTTAGACCAAGCTGGCGTTGATATGATTCTTGTGGGCGATAGTTTAGCTCAAGTTGCACTTGGTTACGAAAGCACAACAGACGTTGGAATGGACGAAATGCTTGTGTTTACTCGTGCGGTGTCTCGTGCGGTTGAATCAGCGCTTGTTATTGCTGATATGCCTTTTATGAGTTTTCAAATAGATAAATCTCAAACAATGAAAAATGCTTGCGAATTTATTAAAGCTGGCGCTAATGCTGTTAAAATGGAAGGCAGTTCAGATTTTGTAGTTGAAAATATTAAACATCTTGTTCAAAACGGAATTCCTGTTATGGGGCATATTGGTTTTACTCCCATGAGCATAAATTCAATTGGTGGACATAAAGTTCAAGGAAAAGACGCAGATAGAACAATTGATATTTTAAAAGAAGCGCTAAGATTGCAAAGCGCAGGCTGTTTTGCAGTTGTATTGGAATTGATGCCACTACAATCTAGCCAATTTATTACTCAAAGATTAAGAATTCCAACAATTGGTATTGGCGGTGGAAAATTCTGTGATGGACAAGTTTTGGTTTCAGATGATTTATTGGGCAAATATGACAGATTTAAACCAAAATTTGCTAGACAATATTCTAGTTTAAAAGATATTATATTTAACGTAGCGAAAGCTTTTTGTAATGACGTTGAAAACGGGACTTTCCCAAGCATGAAAGAGTCATTCGTGCTTGAAAACGAGGAGATTGAAAAACTTGAAAATTATAGATAATATTGCTGATTTAAAAAAAGAAGTTGCACTTTTATCAGGTACAATTGGTCTAGTTCCTACAATGGGCGCACTTCATCAAGGGCATAAATCTTTAATTGATAAGGCGGTAGCGCAAACAAACAATGTGATTGTTTCGGTTTTTGTTAATCCTATTCAATTTGGAGCAAACGAAGATTTAGATAAATATCCAAGGACGCTTGAAGAAGATGCAATAATGTGTGCTCAAGCGGGTGCTAGAGTTTTGTTTGCACCAAAAGTTAGCGAAATGTATAGCGATGATAAAAATGAATTAACACTGATTTGTCCTCCGTATTCAGCAGTTGACAAATTGTGTGCTAAAAGTCGTCCAGGGCATTTTGACGGAGTTTGTTCAGTTGTTGCAAAACTATTCAATTTAACAAGAGCAACTCATGCATATTTTGGTCAAAAAGACGCACAACAATTGTTTATCATTCAAAAAATGGTTAGAGATTTGAATTTTAATATTGAAATTATACCTTGTCCAATTGTGAGAGAAGAAGATAATCTTGCTTTGTCTAGTAGAAATCAATATTTAAAACCTCAAGAGCGACAAGCTGCGCTTTCTATTTCAAAATCTTTATTAAGTCGGAGGCCCAAGCGGTCTTAGGAAGACAATTTTCATTTTCAACTCCTTGGCTCACAGAACGACATGGCTACG
>JAZUSV010000217.1:0-2978 GCA_045606885.1 Candidatus Gastranaerophilales bacterium
TGTTTTATATAAGTGTACATTTTAAACCTTTATTATGAATGAAATGTTATCATATCGATGGTTTAGTTTCATTGCACATAATGTTTAGGTGTGTTAAAATTCAATTAAATCTGAAAAAAGGAAACGACTATGGGGATTGAAATCTTTAAAAAGCATATTAGGGAAAAGCGTGCAATAAAAATTGTTTGCGGTGATTATAATTTAAATTTAGATAACATTGCAAAAATTTGTCGAGCTTCTCAAAGAGCTAGAGCAAGTGCAGTGGATGTTGCTTGCAATAAAGATGTAATTGAAATTGCAAAGAAAAATACAAAATTGCCAATTTTTGCATCCTCAATGCATCCTTTTGAATTATTACAAGCGGTGAAATGTGGAGTAGACGCCATTGAAATTGGCACATTTTTAAATACATACAAACAAGGAAAAAGCTATACTTATGATGAAACAAGGGAAATTGTTCTTGAAACATTAGCTCTTGTTAATCAATATGACATATATAAAAGTGTTACCCTTCCTTCTTGTTTAAAATTACATGAACAAATTAAATTAACTAAAGAATTAGAAGTTCTTGGAGTGGATTTAATTCAAACTGAAGGATATAAATTAATTAATCCTAGAAAAAGAATTATTGCAAAAGATTCACTTAGCTCTATTGAAAGAGCGGTTGAATTGTCAAAATACACAAGAATTCCTGTGATGGCAACTTGCGCAATAAACAAGTCAAATGCACTTGATGCTTTAAACAATGGAGTAGATGCGATTAGCGTTGGTTCAGCCGTTTCAAAATGCGATACAGAAATTGAAATGGTTGACACTATTTCTTCAATAGCAAGATTGGTTTCTCATAGAAATTCTATTAATCGTGAAATTGTTAGAAATTCTATAGAATTGTTGAAATATTAATATAATAAAAACTTATTTTTTATTTATAAAAACACCCTTCGATTTGAAGGGTGTTTTTATAGGTTTGTTTATTATTTGCTGTTGATATACACGTTACCTTTGATTCTAAATTCGTGAGCATGCATATCTTCAAAGTGAGCTTTATCAGCTGGAGATGCAAATATTACACCGTCTTCTAATATTGCGCTCTTTCTGAAGTCGCTAAGACCTCTGATGCCTGTGTATTTGTTTTTACCGTCTTCGCCAACTGCTGCTGTTTCATAAGCGATATCTTGGCAGTTTTTAACAAATGCTTCAGCTGAACCAACGTCATCCCAAACAGCTTCTTGACCTGTTGTAGTTGTCATTGGAACGATGTATGTTTTCATTTTTTCGCCGTTTTCGTTTAACAATTTACCTTCACGACAAAGTTGAACAACTGCAGGCACAAAGGCGTTACCTAAGAATGTTGAAGCGCTGAATGGGTCAGGTAAACTTGTTGGGATTGGTTTACCTTTGCTTGCAGCGTCTGCTTGTTTTTTAGTTAAGGCAATTTTTTCTGCAGTTTCAAGAATTATATCTAAGTTTTGAAGAACTTCTTTATTGAAAATGTAGATACCAGGGTTACCTCTGTATGCTTGTTCACCATTTACGGTTTTATCTTTAATCATTGCATCTTTTGCATCTTTTGCAGGATTTGCTGGTTTTTCAACAAAGTTTGTTAATTCTCTGCTTCCGTCTTTATGTGCAAGAGCGCCTGCTGCCATTAAACCAAATGCTTTTGCTCTTGTTTCAGATACAGGGTAGCAAGGAATTACTAATGCTGCATTGCTTAAAGATTTTAATTTATGATAGCTTTGAGCAATATCTACGTTTGTAATTGTGTCAGCATTTAAAATTACAAGTGGTTTGTCGTTTGGAATTTTACCTTCTAATACTGCGTTAATTACCGCACCACCATCTGAAGAAAATTCTTTTGATGTATAAACTTCATCTTCAGGTGCAACGATGCCTTCAGTTACACTTGGATTTTCTTCACTAACTTGGTTTAAATATGTAACATTTCCAAGAGATTCTAATCCTTGACCATTTTTAGCTAAGTCAAATGCTGCACCTACTAATGATTGTCCGTTTGGCATAACAAATGATGGTTTGTTGCTATTTTCATCCGTCATGTTAGCAAAGCGTGTACCGAAACCGCCTGCAAGCTCTACTACAGATGGGTCGTCTTTTCTCATTTCAGACCAATATTTACCTGCTGAAACAAAAGGTGCGTCTTTGCTGTTGTTTGTAGCTTGTACTGTTGCATCTTTTTTGCAAAGTAGTGATACGTAGTTTCCTTTGAATGAAATATTGCTTGTTACGGCTTTCTTTTGAGGAGCGTCATAATATTTGAAGCTACCTGGGAAAGTGAATTCAAAGTTGTCTTTTCTGTCTTTGATATATGAACCTTCAAATAATTGGATTGTGTGTCCATCTTTTGTAACTTTGATTTCTGGGTTGTGTTTTGCTACGTTAAATTTGATTTCAGTTTCGTTGTCAAGTTCATCAGTCATGAAGCCTTTGATAATTGCACTATCTTTTTTATAGATTTCAACTTCTCTTTTATCGCCTGATTTTTTAGAAACGATTAAAAATTCTCCATTAGAGAATACTAAATCGTCAGCAATTCTGTTTGCACCGTTTAGAGTTGCACTAATGCTTGGTTTGCCTTCAACTGAGCCAAGAGTAATACCTTTTGGAGCTTCATTACCTTTGAAAGCAACTTGTGCTTTTAGTGCATTACTTGCAGCTGTAGAGAAGCCTTCGTAGTTTCTAGCTGGTGATTGTTCCATTTTTTTTGTTGCTGCTTTTTGAGTCATGCCCATTTTTGGGGTGCGAAATTCAGCAGCTTTGATGCTGTAAATCATTATTTATCCTTTCAACAAACTATTTAATAACAACACGTGGACCTTTATTTTACATCTTAAATCTAAATATACAAGTCCTGTGAATAAAAAAAATTGCTATATAATTTTGTTGAAATTTACAATCATTACATGATATACTTTTTGGACGATATAGTAAGGAGGTATTTTGATTAAATTAGGCGTAGT
>JAZUSV010000218.1:0-2972 GCA_045606885.1 Candidatus Gastranaerophilales bacterium
GGTCAGGATTAAACCGAAAAACAGAAAGGACAAGAAACATGGCTACAGCTACTTTAGTAGAATTATTAGATGCTGGTGTACACTTTGGTCACCAAACTCAAAAATGGAATCCAAAAATGAAACAATATATTTTTGGAGCAAAAAACGGTATCTATATTATCGATTTAAGAAAAACATCTGATTTATTAGATGCTGCTTATGATGTTGTAAGAAAAATCGCTTCTCAAGGTAAAAACGTATTATTCGTTGGTACTAAAAAACAAGCAGTTGATGTAATTGCTCAAGAAGCTACAAGATGTGGTTCATACTATATTAACCGTCGTTGGTTAGGTGGTATGATGACTAACTTTGAAACAATTCGTGGAAGAGTTAACAAATTAAGAGAATTAGAAGCATTTTTAGAATCAGGTGCAGCTAACAAACTTCCAAAAAAAGAAGTTGCTCAATTAAACAGACAACTTGCAAAACTTTCTAAAACTTTAGGCGGTATCAAAGAAATGAAAGGTATGCCTGATATTTTAGTTGTAGTTGACCAAAAGAAAGAATTAATTGCAATTAAAGAAGCTAACAAACTTGGTATTCCTGTTGTATGTTTAGCTGATACTAATGCTGATACTGATGGTATCGATTACATCATTCCTGGTAATGATGATGCTCTTCGTTCAATTAAATTAATCGCTTCAAAATTAGCTGACGCTGTTTTAGAAGGTAAAGAATTAAGAGCTAACAATGCTAAAACTACAGGTAAAATTGAAAAAGTTGTAGCAGCTGATGCTAACGCTGAAGCGTAAGAAATTAGATTAGAATTAGGAGAATAAACTATGGAAATTAAAGCATCTATGGTAAAAGAACTAAGAGACAAAACAGGCGCTGGTATGATGGACGCTAAAAAAGCTCTTGTTGAAACCAATGGTGATATTGATAAAGCTATTGAACTTTTAAGACAAAAAGGTATGGCTTCAGCTGATAAAAAAATGGGCAGAATTGCTGCAGAAGGTACAATTGCTTCTGCTGTAGTTGGCAAAGTTGGTGCAATGGTTGAAATTAACTGTGAAACAGATTTCGTTGCTAAAAACGAAGATTTTAAAGAATTTGCAGCTATGATGGCTCGTGCTGTTGTTGCGCTAAATCCTGCAACAGTTGAAGAGTTGTTAACAATGGATTGCCCAGAATGCAAAAAACCAATCGAAGAAGTAATTAAAGAAAAAATCGTTAAAATTGGCGAAAAAATTACAGTAAGAAGATTTGCAAGATATGACGTTGCTGGTGCTGTAAATACTTACATCCACAATGGTAAAATTGGTGTAATGGTTGAAGTTTCAACTGATGCTGATGAAACATTGACTAAAGATGTATGTTTACACATTGCTTCAAATGCTCCTGAATTTGTTTCAAGAGAAGAAATTCCTACTTCAGTAATCGAAGAAGAAAAACGTATTGAAATGGGTAAAGAAGACCTTGCAAATAAACCAGAACAAATTAGAGAAAAAATTGTTGAAGGAAGAGTTAACAAATTGATGGCTCAACGTTGTTTATTAGAACAACCATTTGTTAAAAATCCTGACGTAACAGTTGCTCAATTAGTTGAAGGCAAAACTACAATCGTTAAATTTGACAGATACGTTCTTGGTGAAGGTCTTGAAAAAAGACAAGACAACTTTGCTGAGGAAGTAATGAGCCAAATTAAAGGTTAATAATTTACTAAATATAAAAAGAGCTGGCTGAGGTCGGCTCTTTTTTGTATAATAATTTTATGAAAATTATATTAGCTTCAGCTTCTCCTCGAAGATATGAAATATTAAAAAATGCAGGATTTGAACTAGAGGTTATTCCTTCAAATTACGATGAAAAAATTAACGGATTAAATTTTAGTGAGGAATTGGTTGAAAATTGCGCATATCAAAAAGCTTTAGAAGTTAAAAATAGAATTAGTAAAAATGAAATTGTAGTGGCGGCAGATACGGTGGTTGTTAATAATGGAGTTATTCTTGGAAAGCCAAAAAATGATGATGAAGCTTTTGATATGCTTGCGGATTTATCTGACAAAACTCATTTTGTTGCAACTTCAGTTTGTGTGATTTTTGATAATAAAGTTTTTAAAAATACTGATAAAACATACGTAACTTTTAAAAAATTATCGAAAGAAGAAATTATAAAGTATATTAAAAATAAAAAGCCTCTTGATAAAGCAGGAAGCTACGGTATTCAAGACGAAGGTTTTGATTTTGCACTTTCGCTTGAAGGCGAGCTAGATAATGTTATTGGTTTTCCTATGAAATGTTTTTTGAAAATGCTTACTGCTTGTACAGATGACAAGCAACACCGTTTTTAAAATTTGGTTTTGTTGTTTTGCAAATATCCATTGCGCAATTACATCTTGGATGAAATTTGCAACCTTCAATAAGCTCTGTTATTGGTGAAATTTGACCTTTTATATTTTCAAGTTTTTTACCTTTTTGCGTAGGAAGTGCACCTAAAAGAGCTTTTGTATATGGATGGCGTGGGTTTTTAAATAAAACATCGCTATTTGCTTTTTCAACAACATTACCCATATACATAATCGTTGTCGTATCGCAATATGATGAAACTATTGATAAATCGTGAGTTATTAGGATTATTGTTTTGTTTTTGTTCTTTAATTCTAATAATAAATTTAAAATTGAGTTTGATACAGTAACGTCAAGTGCTGTTGTTGGTTCGTCTGCTAAAATTAATTCTGATTCAGAAATTAAACTCATAGCTATAATTACACGCTGTTTCATTCCGCCAGAAAGTTCGTGTGGATATGATTTTAACACATTGTCAATATTTTTAATTTTGACTTCTTCTAAAGCTTGTTTAATTGCTCTTGTGTCATTTTTGACTTCTAAAAGTTGATTTTCGATTGTATAGAGAGGATTTAAAGACATAAAAGGGTCTTGCGGAATAAGGGATATTTTTTTTCCTCTTATTTTTCTAATTTCCTTATCTTT
>JAZUSV010000219.1:0-4282 GCA_045606885.1 Candidatus Gastranaerophilales bacterium
ATTGAACCCCAAGAAACATCTTGCCAATTGTTTTCACCTATCTTTTTAAAACATTTCGCTTGATAAGGAGATAAAACGGTAAATTTAACGCCGCAATCTATTAAAACTTCTAAAGTTTGAGCATCAACCGCAGTTTCTGCAAGCCAAATCCCTTCCGAATTTCTGCCAAAACGTTTTTGAAAATCTTTTAAACCCCACAAAACTTGTGTAATTTTATCATTTTGATTGGCTAGTGGCATAATTATGTGATTATATACTTGTGCTATAGCACAACCGTGTCCGTCATATAATTCACGAGATTCAATATCTGCTTCGATAATTCTTTTATAAGAGGGATAATTATATTTTTCCATCCAACTTAATAAAGTTGGACCAAAGTTAAAACTCATGTATTTATAATTATTTGAAATTTCAATAATAGAATTTGAGCCGTCAACAATCCTTGAAACACTATTTGGACTATAACACTGCCAACAAATCTTCTCATTCCAATCATGATTTGGCGCAGCACTATCTTGCACTTCTATTTCTTCTATCCAAGGGTTTTCTCTGGGCGGTTGGTAAAAATGCCCATGTATCGTAAGGTATTTTTTATTTTCGCTCATCTTCCAACTCTATATTCTATTATTTATTTTTTACTTTCGTCTTTTTTAGCTTTTTTAATAACCGTCAATGACTGAACGTCAAGCCAAGGGTCATTCAAAGCAGTTGAAAATACGTGTGCTGTAATTTCGATTTTATCTCCTGTATCTAAATCTATATATTTTTCAGCCAAGTCTTTCTTTAAAAATAATTTCATTTCAGATAATGGAATATTATGATCAACTACATCATCTCTTTGAATTAAAATACCAATGTAGTCACTACTTTTTCTTAAAGCTTTTTTATAATCAAGCCCGAGTGTAGAAAATTTATCAAACGTTGCTTGCATTTTAACTGTTTTGTTTAAATATTTTGAAGGTGACGCCACAACATTCAATGGCATTGCAGTGTAGATTTTTGGAGTTTTTTGAGCAGTTGCAGCTATAGCATCAGCATTCAAAAAACCGCAAAGTCCAAACATTAGTGCAAAAACAACCGTATATATATAATTTTTTCTCATTTTGTCCTTCTTTTTTATTGTTTAAATTTAGTCTAGCATATTTTTTATCTATTTAAAATATTAATCTCATCATTAGATAAATTAAGATATTTTATTTGATTTTCAAACCCCATCAAAGATATATCCTCTTTGGTTAAAATATTTTTTTCTAATAAATTATTACAAATCTCATCTAAGGTTTTATTAGAGCCAGCAAGAGTTCCAAACTCATCTTTGCCTTCTTTATTTATTTTTTTATCACAGAAAATAATTTCCTTATCATAATTACTTGAAGGCAGGCTATCGCTTATTAAAAGTATCTTTTCTTTTGGTTTTGTTTTTAAAACCAATTTTAAAATATCGTCTGAGCAATGTATTAAATCAGGAATAATTTCACAGTATATTCCATCATCAATAAGACCCTTAAGAGCAATTGAACTGTTTCTGTGATGAATTGGTGTCATTGCGTTAAAAATATGAGTTAAACCAACACATTCTTTTAAATCATCTCCAATTGCGTGTCCAGCTTGGGTTTTTATGTTTTTTTCATTTAAATATTGAATTAAACCGCAATCAAGTTCGGGAGCAATTGTCACTATCTTAACTGTATCTTCAAAATCACCCACAAGAGTTTTAAAATTATCCATTGTTGGCGTTTTAAAAACATCTTTATTTTGAATACCAGCTTTATTTGGATTTAAAAAAGTTCCTTCCAAATGAACACCGATAACTAATGCTTCAGAATTAAGGTTTTTCATTTGTTCATCTTTAATTTTTTTAAATATTGAAAGCTGTTTTTGAATATTTAAATTTTCATCTCCAACCAATGTTGGACAAATTCCTTTGATGTTTCTTTCATATAATTTAGCTAAAACAAACTTGATTTCATCATAAGTAGCGTTATTAAAATTAACCCCAAAAGAACCGTGTATATGGTTATCGATTAGCGAAAAACTCATTTTGACTTTTCCTTTTTAATCATTAAAAGCTATATATTAATATTATAGCGTGGTTATTGTGAAATGTTAACATTTGTAAAGAAAAAAGAAATAATCCTAAAGAATTATCATTCGATTGTCGTATACCAAAATATAAATACGAAGGAAAGGTGACAATATGGGATTAGCAGCAAGTCAAGCTCGCTTTCTTGGTCTGACTGCAAGGAAAAGCAATGTTGAATATCAAGGTCAACAAATCAACCAACAAAGGGTAGCTTTATCAAACGAAGTTATGGGTTTATATGGTGAGTACAACAGATTAGAAGTACCTGTACCTCCTAGTGTAAACGATTACCAAAAAACAACTTATACTTTGGATTCAACTTATGAAGGATATGAAATTCAAAGTTTTTCAAAAATTACAACAGGCGATAACGCTGGCTATTATGATGTCGTTTTGACTTATGATGACCAACTAGCAACGGCATATACATATACTGCAAAACAAGCAGAAATCAGCGCAACACCAAATGGTAAGAATTATGATGAAATATTGTTTAAATTTGGTACAGAAGAATATTTCTTTGACAGAAAAGATATAGAAAATTCAACTATTACAGAAATAACAGGCGAATACGAAAAATATCAAGGTTTAACCACTATAATAAAAGATCAAAAAATTGATATTAGCGACCCACAAAACCTACCTGTATTCTACATGTTTATGAAAAACGGAGTAGCATACTATACTTCTAAAAACGATTTAGATACAACCTTCGCTAATAACGGAGAAAACTCTTACTATGGCGATTACGCTTTTGCTTATCAAGGCGCTTTAACTCAACAAAAAACAGTTAATGCAGTAGCAGCTCTAACTCAAGAATCAAGCGGAAGATTATCAACAATTCATATTAAAGAATCAAGTGAAGCTCCTGATTTAGTTGGACAAACATATTCAATTACAACAGGTCAAGAAGAAGACACAACAACTTACACAGATGCAATGAATAATTATTACTATGAAAAAGCATTGTACGAAAGAGAAGTTGAACGTATTAACAAGAAAACAGAAGAATTACAAGAACAAGACAGAACTCTTGAACTTCAATTAAATCAACTTGATACAGAACAATTAGCTCTTAAAACAGAGATGGAATCAATTTCTAAAGTTATTGAAGAAACAATCGACTCAGTATTCAAAACTTTTAGTGGCTAGATTTATTATTATTCCTTTGTATTTTATATTTACCCCAAGACAATGTTTTGGGGTTTTTATTTTTAATATGCTCTAAAAAAGCGATTATTTGTACCTTCTTCACCAATACGGATTTTAATTTCCCTCAAACAACGAGGGCATTTACCTTGATAATGCGTACCTTCTTTATTTTTGTATATTCTTCCATATACATTACAACAATCAAACATTATTCCTAAAAAATTTAATTTATTTTTATTTTCCATAGTTAAATAATAACTTTTAACAAGGAAAAATTAATCAATTTTTTGTTTGAAATTCTTTGCAAAATTGCACAAAACATAGTAAAATAAATCAAAATAGTATTATAAGGAAACTATCGATGGGTATGCACATGCAAGTTATTATTGCACTGTTATTAGGTTTAAAAAGGAATGGACATATATTTATAGGTTTGCTTTTAGGTGTTGCTATTGGCTACTTTTTCCCACAAAGCACACATCCGCAAGCATATAAAATATTAGACTTTATTGGACAAGGCTTTATTAATATTATCCAAATGGTAGTTCTTCCATTGGTAATTAGCGCAATTATAATCGGCATTTCAAATATTGGCGATTCAAAACAATTAACAAAATTTGGTTCAAAAATGCTTTTATATTATGGCATAATCACAATTGCAGCCGTTTCAATCGCAAGTGCAGTAGCCATTATATTGCAACCCGGTGTGAGTGCAAAAGCTTTAATTAACCACGATGTTGCAACTCACGTACAAGAATATGTTACTAACGCAATTCAATACCATCACTCATCGGCACATACGCGCTTTTGATATGGGAAACATCCATAGTAAAGACATAAAAGGTAAAGGGCTCCGAGGTGTCACTTCTTTTTAAAATTGAAAGTGTCGCGGTTAAAACCCCATCAAACACATAACTGTTACCGCAAAATAATACATTAATCATTTTGTTCCCTCTTTTCATATCTAATAATTTCTATATTATTTAACTTACTTCTTTCTACCATTGTGTTATAAACCTGATTTCTTAATTCCTCTTTAGCTTCTTT